>JBDGYW010000004.1:0-30050 GCA_039588935.1 Gemmatimonadota bacterium
CGTTTCGAGGCGCACGCTCTCCCGACGGAAGCACAGCTTTCTCCTTCGTTCTATGCGGGTGTTGTCGACTTCAATGGTGACGGCCACGAAGATCTGTTTCTCACACAGAATTTCTACGCGGTGGAACCAGAGATGCCGCGTTACGCGGCCGGTAGAGGGCTGTGGCTCGAAGGAGATGGGACGGGACGTCTAAGGGCTGTATCAGGAACACGGTCGGGTGTCAAAGTCTACGGTGACCAGCGCGGCGCGGCGCTCGCGGATTACAACCGCGACGGGCGTGTAGATTTGGTCGTCTCGCAGAACGGCAATTCTACAAAGCTCTTCCGCAACGTTCTAGCCGAACCCGGACTCCGCGTCAGACTGGCTGGCCCCGCTGGGAATCCGGATGCGATTGGAGCCACCATACGGCTCGTTTATGGAGGCCGCATGGGCCCAGCTCGTGAGGTACACGGCGGCTCGGGATACTGGTCTTTCGACGGGCCGGTGCAGGTGCTTGGCAAGAGCCAAGCACCCACCGCGGTATGGGTGAGGTGGGCAGGTGGCGAAGAGTCCAGCACACCGGTGTCGGAGGGCAGTGCTGAAATCACGATACGAGCGCCACGATAGGGATCGCGGAAGGACGCGGAGGCACTCGGAAGGGGGGAGACGGTAGGTCCGCAGTCGAAAGATCTGGAAGATGCCGAGGGCGGTTCGACCCAAGGACTTCGAGGACCGCAGCCAAGAAGGGGCGGGAGGATCGATCCTCCCGCCCCTATCTCATGAAGCAACAGCACAGGGGGGGAGAACCTATCCCTTCAGGATCTCCCCCAACGCGGCCAACAGGTAGTGCACGTTCCGTTCGCTGGCACTGTACCCCATAAGGCCGATCCGCCAGGCTTTGCCTGCCAGGGGCCCGAACCCTCCAGCGATCTCGATACCGAAGTCGTTCAGGAGGCGGGCCCTGACCGGAGCATCTTCTACCCCACCGGGGATCAAAACGCAGGTGAGCATGGGCAGCCGGTTGGCCGAGTCCCCGAAAAGCTCCAGTCCGAGGTCCGTGAGCCCGTTGTGGAGCATAGCCCCCACCTTCTGGTGTCGGGCCACCCGGTTCGGAAGGCCCTCTTCCTCGATGAGGGTCAGAGCCTCTTTCAGAGCGAAAACCATGGGCCCCGGTGCTGTGTGGTGATACACCCGGTCGCTCGCCCAATACTTCTTGATGAGGGAGAGGTCCAGGTACCAGGTATCGGTTTCCTGTTTCCGGGCATCGATAGCCTTCCATGCCCGATCATTCACCGTGATGGCTGAAATTCCGGCGGGGCCCCCGACGCACTTCTGGCCGCCAGTGTAGCAGATGTCGATGAGGTATTCATCCACCGGGATGTTGGCCCCACCCAAGGAACAGACCGTATCCACCAGGAAGAGCTTGTCCATATCCCGAACGATCTTGCCGATTTCTTCCAATGGCTGGCCAATACCTGCCGAGGTCTCGCCGTGCACCACCCCGACCATCTTGGCGTCGGGATGGGCGTCCAGAGCCCCCTTGATCTTGGCGGGATCCACGACCTGGCCGAACTCCACTTCCACCGTGATGGCGGTGCCGCCGTGACGTTCTACGATGTTTGCCATGCGCTGACCAAAGAACCCATGGATACCGATGACTACCTTGTCACCGGGCTCCACCACATTGCAGACTGCAGCTTCCATGGCACCCATCCCTGAGGCGGGTAGGGTGATGGCGAACTCGTTCTCGGTCTGGAAGAGATATCGCAAGCGGGCCATGGTCTCGTCCATGGCCTTGAGGAATACGGGGTCAAGATAGCCCAGAATCGGGCTGATCATCGCTTGGAAAACCCGAGGATGGATGTTGCTGGGTCCGGGGCCAAGCAACACTCGCGGTTCGTGGGACACGTGTTCTCCTAGTTAGTCATTTGGGGATCAACTCTGTTGGAAATTGCTGGGGGAGGACGCCCCGCGTCAATGTGGCAGTGTTGAGTGGAGACGGAAGGATGGCGGCAGAGGTGCAGTTACAGCGATTCCTGCCGCTCTGCGCGCTCTGCATCTCTTCCGCTGCCCCTACCTCCTCACCGCCACCACCGCAACCCAATTACCCTCAGGACTCACAGCCAGCCTTGAGATCCCCTGAATCCCCTCCGCCGCGAAGTCAGCAACCTCCTCCCAATCCGATCCCCTCACCTGCCGCCAGCGGAACAACTTCGAGCCCGATCCTGTCAGCACTGATCCGTCCGGCGTCCACGCGTAAAACTCGCTTTCCATGAGCTGTACGAGCGGCCGGACTGCACGTGAGTCGATATCGATCTCCTTGATCCAGAACTCCGGCACGCGGTGGGTGAAGCTGATCGCATGGCGGTTTGGGATTTTGTGAATTGAACGACCGACGTTGTATGCGATGGTCTGTCCGACCCCGGTCCTAGTATCGGCTATCTGGAACGTAGCCGGAGAGCCGAGCACGAAAATGCCCAGTGTGAAGGCGTTGCCCCATGCCTGGTAGCCGACCGGCATAATGTCAGTGAGAACAACCTCCGGGTTGCTGCCGTCCAGGTTGAATTGCCACAGCCGCTGTGTCGAGTCGGCTTCGACGCGGATGACGGAGAAGGTGTTTCCGCCGGGTGTAACGGTAGCCGAGTATTCGCTTTCCGGAATCGTAGACGTCACAGCTTCGGTGGAACCCGTTGCGATGCCGTACCTGTAGATGTCCGTCTGATCACCTCGGTTCGACGTGTACAAGACAGCGCTTCCATCGGGCAGGAACGTTGGCTGGTTGTCATAACCCGCCCGGTCCGTGACATTGGTAACGGCGCCGAAACTCAGTATGCCGCCGTTCGAACTCATGGCGACGAGATAGATGTCGGTGCCCGGGGGGGCCTGAGCAGCGAGGGCAAACGGCGCTGCGATTGTAGCAAACAGTGCGGCAGCGAACGGCAGCATTGAATGGCGCATGGTTAATAAACCCCTCGAGATGGTGAAAGGACGTGCGAGGGGGATTGTGCAAGAACAACCCAGGTTGGTCAAGTCGGGGGAAGAGGATCAGACAAACATGTTCGAGAGATTGAGAAGAATATTCCTGCTCGGTGCAACTCTGGCGCTGGGTGCAAACGGCTGCGGGGACGATAGTTTTGCCCCGGAATTGGGGGTAGACTTGGACGCAATGACCGAGACGGCTTCGGGCCTCATGTATCAGGACCTTGTCGTCGGAGACGGTGCGGTTGCTCAGGCGGGCGACACGGTGTCCGTGCACTACACGGGGTGGCTCAAAGATGGCACCAAGTTCGACAGCAGCGTGGATCGCGGCACACCATTCGAATTCCCCTTGGGGGCTGGTCGAGTGATCCCCGGCTGGGACGAAGGTGTCGCGGGAATGCGCGTAGGGGGGCAGCGGAAACTCGTGATCCCGCCCGAACTAGGCTACGGAGATAGTGGTGCGGGTGGAGTTATTCCGGGCGGTGCGACGCTCGTGTTCGATGTGGAGTTGCTGGAGATACTGTAGGGCTCCCTGCAAATCACTAAACCGACGAGACGGCCCCGGACTGTGTCCGGGGGCCGTCCATAGTGATCCGGGATTTCCCGATCTGCTGAGCGCGGTAGAAACAGGCGAGGAATTCCCCCGGCTGCTTGAGTCGAAGGACGTTTAGTCCTCAGTTTCGCTCCCACACGTTGTTGGTCCGATCGATGTCCGGAAACACTCCCGCAGCGTCGATCTCCACACGCGTGACCGGTGATCCAACCGGAATCGACAGCTCCACCTTCGTTTCACCCTTTAACCACGACTCGGCGGGTATCTCCCGCTCGAGTACACGCCCGTTTTCGAGCGTGACCGTGAGGCGTGCCGGCATCGGAACCAGGCCGATGTCTTCCACCACGATGGTTGCCACAGTGGTCTCTTGAATCACGTCGACCGCCGCCTGATCCAGCGTCCAGTCTTCGTAGTACCACGATCTCCAGAACCATCCGAGGTCTTGTCTGCTGACCGTGTTGAAGGTGTTGAAGAAGTCCCACGGTTTGGGATGTTTGAAGGCCCAGTCACTGAAGAACTTCCTGAACCCGCGCAAGAAGGTCTCTTCGCCGAGCAGCCCACGTAGAGCTACGAGCACCGTGGCCGGCTTCTGATAAGACACGATTCCGGAGACACCTGGACGGTGCAGCCCCGTCCAGCGCATCATACTTCCATCAGAGCCCGCTCGACTGGACGCGAGATACGACTCACGGTCGGGTATGTCGTGGTCTGTACCAGGGAAGTACTCCTTGCGTGCCTGGTTTTCGTTGAAAGTCGTGGTTCCCTCGTCCATCCAACCGTGTCGCACCTCGTCGGTGTTCAAGATCATCGGAATCCACATGTGCCCCAACTCGTGTACCGTCACGAAGTAAAGAGCGGAATCGCTGCGCTCGTTGTAGTCTCCGATCAAGGTCAACATCGGGAACTCCATCCCGCCGCCGATGATGCTGCCTCCCTCCACTGCCGTCATGTGCGGCCATGGATAGGGGACACCGGTCCAACGCGACAAGAAATCGATACTGTGTTGGGCATAGGTGCACGAGTGTTGCCATTTCGGTGCATCGGGACGCCAAAACGTACTGATGAGTGCGTAGTCGGTAGCTCCATCTCCGTCGCGGTCACCAACAGGCGTCCGGGCGGCGTCCCAGTTAGATGCACGAAGCGCGCTGAACGCCACGTCGCGCACCGAATCGGCGTGAAAGCGCCATATCAGATTGCCGCTTCTGGTGAGCCGCGTGGCCGACCCCGGTCCAAAGTCGTCTGGCGTGACGACGTGGACCACTTCATCACTGTCGAATGCGAGTCGGTATCTCTCCAACACCGCATCGGAGAGCACCTCCTCAGCGTTTTCCAGCAGACCTGTGCCCATGACCAGCCACCCTACAGGGACCTCTATCTCCATACGGTAGCTTCCGAACGCACTGTAGAATTCGGCGTTGTCGAGGAATTGATCGTTCTGCCAGCCAACGACGTCATCGTACGCCGCGACCTGTGGATACCAGTAAGCGATGTGGAACAGGTTTTCGGAACTCCAGCCCATGCGGCCTCCGGCGCCTGCCTCCGGCACAGTGAAGGCCCATTCGACCGACAGGTCCACAACCGCTCCCGGCTGGACTGGCGAGGGTGGATAGATGCGTAGAACCGTACCATCCACCGTATACCCTGGTCGCTCCACCGCTTCGCGCACCTGCATTTCTTGGTCGGACAACAATACGCGTCTCAACTCTACACCGCCGGTGACTTCGACCTGACTACCCCGCGCCGCACCCTCAGCGTGCAGGTTCTGGAGCAGATGCAGCGCCACGAATGAGAGCGTGTCGGGCGAGTTGTTGTGATACGAGATCTGTGCGAACCCCTCGACTCGCTTCGAATGGGGATCAAGCACAGTGCGGACCGTATAGTCGGCCCATTGCTGCCAGTAGGCTGGCCCAGGAGATCCGCTCTCAGTGCGAGTCCCGCTGGTGATCGCTCGCTGAAACTCGGGTGGCGGCACGACAGGGTAGGGAATCGGGCGCGAGGTCGAGGCTCTCTGTGCATATGCGAAGCCTGTAAGAGTGGCAGCGAAAAGCAGCAGCAAAACGATGGAGCAGACTCTGTTGCTGGCCATGCCGAATCTCCAGTCTGGGTACGAACGATCGGTCGGAATCGGCGGCCGCAGTGCAAATAGCCAAAGCGGTGCCAGGGTCCGAAGAACTGAAAGTAACACGGATGTAGGCGCGACGGTTCGAGAGCTCGTCGATGCAGGATCCACAAGCGGACTGACATGATAAGCTGTTGTGTATGAAGTGTTTACGATGCGTATGGAACGTCGAGGACGGCAGGGATTGCCAAAAATTCAGCATCATGCTAATATTTTAGCAGACTGCTGGAATTTTAGCATGCGCCGGCTGTCAAAACCAGAAGCTGTCATTTGGCGTAGGGAGGACAAATGTCACCAAAGGAAACCCACCTCCACCTCAGTCGGCGAGAGCGGCAGATCATGGATGTGATCTACGCGAGTGGGTCTGTCACGGTCCAAGAGGTCGTCGACGAGATTCCCGACCCGCCCAGTTATTCGGCTGTCCGGGCGATGCTGCGGGTTCTGGAGGAGAAGGGCCACGTGAAGCACCGGGAAGAGGGACCGCGGTATGTCTACCTCCCGACGGTTCCTCGAGATGAGGCGAGCCGATCGGCACTGCGCCAGCTCGTGCGGACCTTCTTTGACGGGTCGGCAGAGCAGGCGGCTGCGGCGCTATTGGACATGTCCGGTTCTGACCTGTCCGAACAAGAACTCAATCGGCTTTCGGAAGCGATCGAGCAGGCACGGAAGGAGGGGCGGTAACCATGGACGCCACGTTGAATGCTGTGATGGCTTTGACTCTTTGTTGGGCGGGCGCGTCAGAGCTGCTCCAGGATGTTGCGATCAAGAGCCTCGTTCTCCTCATGGCCGCTTCCGTGTTGGTGCTGTTGCTGAGGAATGCCTCGGCAGCGACACGGCACCTCGTTTGGTGCGTCACCGTCTGCGGCTTGCTGGTGTTGCCGGTAGTGTCGTTGATCGCGCCGAAATGGACCGTACCGGTATTGCCGGCTCTTCCCGGTGATGGTTTGGCGGTGGAGGGAGAACCACGAGTAGTGGTGGGAGTGGGAGAGGCGGGAGTCGAGGGAGTGGAACGAGGGCCCGCGAGGGCGGGCGTCGTGGAGCCGCACCTGGCTGCGCCGCGAGAGCAAGAGCACCGTGGCAAAGCTCCAGTTGCCGAAGGCCGTGCGTCCGGCATCGCCTCCGCGAACAGCGGCGGCGTTCGAGCCGCTGCGCCGCCCCCCATGGTCCCTGCGGCTCCTGAGACAATCGAATGGGCCGCATCGGTGTTGGCGACGATGGAAAGAGGCGCCAATTGGAGACTGTTGTTGCCTGCAATCTGGCTTGCCGGTGCCTTTGTCCTGTTGACCTGGATGCTTGGAGGCCTGCTACGCGTGTGGTTGTTGGTGCGGTCGGCACGTGAGGTGACGCACGGCCCACTCGCTTGGCTGTTCGATGATCTGTCGGAGGAACTGGATCTGGCAGTTCGAGTGACCTTACTGCAAACACGCGGCACCACGATGCCGATGGTGTGGGGCATACGACCTAGGGTTCTGCTTCCCGCTGACGCAGACGATTGGACAGATGCCCGGTTGCGGTCCGTCTTGCTCCATGAGTTGGCTCACGTGAGACGTCGCGATTATTTGACGCAACTCGTGGCCCGGTTTGTGGCCACGCTGTATTGGTTCAATCCACTCGTCTGGGTTGCCATTCATCGCATGCGGGTGGAACGCGAACTGGCGTGTGACGACCAAGTTCTCTGCACCGGCTCGCGGGCGTCCGACTACGCAAGCCATCTGCTGGAGATCGCCCGAGCAGCGAACAGGAGAGCCTTTGCCCCGTTCGGCGGAGTCGCCATGGCGCGACGCTCCCGACTCAGTGATCGCCTGCTGGCGGTGCTCGACGACACGCGCCGGAGAGCGACGGTGACCCCGCGCATGGCCGTAGCGGCCTGGGTGGGAGCAGTCTGTTTCTTGCTCCCGATCGCCGGCGCCGGGGTCGGAACCGTCGCTGAAACAGCAGATCCGATGGTCACTGAGAACACGGTTCCAGTGGTTGCCGAGAGTACAGATCCAGCACCGCCGGTGATGGATGTGCGGGCGGGATTCGCCACTGCGGTATCGACGGCACCTCGTGCGGTAGTACCGATTCCATCAGACGTTTCGATCCCATCGAGACAACTCGCTCTGGTCACGGACTTGCCGTTGCTAGCCGCGTTTGCCATCGGTTCCGATCAATCACGCTGCAACTGGTACGAACAAGGTGCAAATACGTCGCACTGGATGAGCGGCGAGGACGGCGACTACCAGGTTCGCATCACGATGGACGACTGCCGGTTGGAGGTTGAGATCGCCGGCGACATCGTCTTCAACGACGAAGAGACCGACATCGCAGACATCTCCCGCCGTGGTTACTTCGAAATGGAAGAGCGGGAAGGACGCTCCCGTCGCAGGATAGTGATCGAACCCACAAGCGCAGGGGATCTCGAGCGTAGCTGGTTCGTCGATGGTGATGAACGCCAGTACGACAGCGAAGCGAGTTCGTGGTTGCGAGGTATGATTCCGTTGTTGTTCCGTCGTGTAGGGTTGCACGCGGAGGAACGGGCCGGCCGGATCCTGGATCGGGAGGGAGTCGACGGGGTGTTGCAGGAGATTTCGCAAATTCCGTCCGACCATATCGCCCGCAAGTACTACCAGGTGCTTCTGACGGATGGCGACCTCGACGCCACTCAACTCAGGTCGATAGTGCGACAAGCTGGAGATGAACTGGAATCGGACTACGAGCTGGCGCAGCTCCTGGTCGAGGTGGCGGAGAACCACGCGGTCGATGAGTCTGTGATGGTCGTCTACGTAGAGGCGGCTGGCTCGCTGGAGTCAGACTATGAACAACGCCGAGTACTCGACACGATCTTGAGTCGACAGGAACTCAGTCCGGATGTTGCGGAAGCGATGCTGAGACTGGCCACCGAACTAGAGTCAGACTACGAGTTGGCGGAGTTACTGATCGCAATACTGCAGCGACACCCGATCGATGAGGCGCTCACGCGCGAGTTTTTCGATGCCGTACACACGCTCGCCTCCGACTACGAGCACAACCGGGTTCTGAAGGTTGCGCTTCACGAGGGGGCGCCAGATATGGAGGTGCTCGATCTGGCGCTCGAGTCGGCAGCGAACATCGATTCTGACTATGAGCGGGCCGAGCTACTGTTGGAGGTGGCTGAGCTGTACCCTGTTGGTGAAACCATGCCACCTGCCTACCTGACAGCGGCACGGTCGCTCGATTCAGATTACGAACTCGGGCGGGTCCTCAAGTTCCTGATCGATCATCAGCGCTTGAATGAAGATGCTCTGGAGGTGGTGCTCGACGCGTCGCTGACTCTCGATTCCGACTATGAACTTGCCGGTCTGCTCCTGGAAATCGTAGAGCGGTACGAACTCAGCGACAGGGAACGAGAGACCTACTTCAGCGCGGTCGGCTCGATTGAATCGGACTACGAGCTTGGACGTGTGTTGAAGGCTATAGTGGAAACGGGACCGCTCACCGAACAGAATCTGAGTGATGTGTTGACCACGTCCCGGGAACTGGAGTCGGAGTACGAGCTGGCGAACCTCCTGATCGTGGTGGCCGACAACCACAGCCTCGACGGAGATCTCAGGACCATGTTCATGCGGGCCGCCGACAACATCTCGTCCGAATACGAACGGGGACGGGTATTGTCGGCACTGTCACCGCGGGGAGGCCGACCCAACTAGAACGGCCCGATCGCCTGAGTTGTCGTAGGATAGCGGGAGGGGAGAGCCGGAGCGCTACTAGGGTGGCGTATCCGGCTCTGGGCTTCCTACGATGGAGTCGATCTTCGTGAAGAGCATGTCCACGGCGACCTCGTTGAAGCCACCCTCGGGAATGATGATATCTGCGTGGCGCTTGCTGGGCTCGACGAATTCCAGGTGCATGGGCCGTACGGTATCCACATACTGGCTCACCACCGAATCGAGTGTCCTCTGCCTCGCCGCGATGTCACGTTCCAGCCGACGTATCAAGCGCAGGTCTGAATCGGTGTCGACGAACACCTTGATATCCATCAGATCTCTGACAGCCTTGTCTGCCAGGATGAGGATTCCCTCGAGAAAGATCACGCCACGTGGCTCAATCCTGACCGTCTCGTTCGTTCGCACGTGGTTCGCGAAATCGTATACGGGAATCTCAACGGGAGCGCCGGCCGACAATTGCTTCAGATGCTCTACAAGGAGAGGGGTCTCCAATGCATCAGGATGATCATAATTGACGTTCGCTCGATCTTCCCGCGCCAGGGCGCTGCGATCGAGGTAGTAGCTGTCGTGCTGAATACAGGTCGCCCGTTCGGTGCCCAGCCTGCTCAAAATCCGGCGAACGACAGTTGTCTTGCCGGATCCTGACCCGCCGGCCACGCCGATGATCACGGGGCGAGTTACTGTTTGGATAACGACCTCCAGGTGGTCTGAACGACTGGAGTTACTTGCAGAAGAATGCTCGCCAGGGAAGACCGGATGCAAGAGGGGCAGGCCCGTGAATTTCTGGACGAGCCTGCCCGCTGGTTTCCTGCGATGAGAAACTGCTTCGTTAATGCCTGCGTCTCTTCGGGACCCTCACGGTGACCCGTTCCCCATCGTCAACCTCGACAGTGACCGAAGCCCGGATGCTCTCGGCCAGATTTGCAAAGAAGTCTTCCGAAAGTCCCAAGTCCTCAAACGATTCGATGGTCATACCATCGAGATCAGAGAGATGCTCGTCAAGTAGCTGCATCACCTCATTCAGCGTTACCTCGATGTCCGCGTGCGCCTCCGCGCGCAGTTGGAGGCCAGCCGCTATTTCGCGGGCCCTCTCAATCGCCTCTCTCGGGATTCGAATCTCTATGTCTTCAGAAAGTGTCGCCAGACTGCTGAGTTCAGAAAGCTCGGATAGCTCAGCCAGTGCGGCGAGTTCCGCGAACTCCGCCGCATCGGGCACGGCAGGTACTACCGGTACCGCCGGTATACCCGGCACATCCGGAATCGCTGGCACGGCCGGGGCCGCGGCCAACACGTGTGCGTTACGCTTCGCTGCTTTTGCCGCCGTTTCTCGACACACTTCCGGACCGGATACGGCCTGATGGATCGCAAAGCCGCCGATCAGGGCAATTGGGGTCAGCACGAAAAGTACGCGCATCTTTTCATCTCCAAGCGTCTTGGTCCGATGAAGCAAGCCACACTATCCCTACGCTCCGGCACTCCCGCCGGTTTCGATAGTTGGCATTATCGGTTCGGCTTGGTACTTTCACCGAGACTAGGACAGGTGAAGTCACCAACCAGTATTTGGGCCACAGGGCTAAGTCCGAAATGCTTGCTGAAGGGAGAATCAATGGCCTACGTGATCGCTGAGCCGTGTATCGGCGTAATTGACAGAGCATGCGTGGATGCATGTCCGGTTGACTGCATTTATGAGGGTGAGGACCAGCTGTATGTGCATCCCGACGAGTGCATAGATTGCGGTGCCTGTGAGCCCGAGTGTCCCGTTAGTGCTATCATGTCCGAAGATGACCTGCCTGACAAATGGGTGAGTTTCATTGCCAAGAACCGTGAATACTTCGAGGGTGGTGACGAACGCGAGGTGGCGCACCCGCGCGAAGGCTGACCGGCTGCAGCCTTGCCTGACGTCAAGGCCCCGGAAATTCGCCGGGGTCGTGTTTCCCCACCTTGAGAACAACAGTCACATGTTGGAGCCTGAGAGTCCCCGGTGATCCTGCTCGATCCGAGTGAGCGACCGATCGTCGCGCACCGAGGGGCGTCAGGGGGGTACCCAGAGAACACACTGCTGGCATTCGAAAGAGGCTTGGCGCTGGGGGCTGACGCCTTGGAGTTCGATGTCCGCCTGTCGTCAGACGGGATCCCCGTTGTGATCCACGATCCGACCGTTGACAGGACCACAAATGTGACGGGTGCGGTCAAGAACCTGACGTCCGAGGACCTTTCGAGGGTCGATGCCGGGGCCGGGCAGGGCATACCTACTGTCGAGCAGGTGCTCGAGTCGTTCGCCCAAGTTCCTCTCATCATCGAGGTCAAGGAGGTGCCGGCGGCTCGGCCGCTAGCCGACGTGATCCGGCGTCACGGTGCGGTGGGCCGGGTATTGGTTGGATCTTTTTTACACCCTGCCCTGCATTGTTTTAACGAACTGGAGATGAGCAGGTGTGCATCTCAGCGAGAGAGCGCCATATTTTGGATAGGGTCGCGCCTTCGGCTGGCGCTGGGCACTCGACCGTACAGGGCGCTTTCCGTACCAGTCAAACACCGTGGTACTAATGTGGTGGATGAGGCATTCGTGAAGACAGCAACCCGCAAGGGGATACCGGTCCATGTTTGGACGGTCGACGACCGCACAGAAGCGCAACGCTTGCGTGAGCTTGGAATTGCTGGCATCATCACAAACTGGCCTGATCGCATGACGGGGCTCGAAAGGAGCTGAAGACGGACACCGCCGACCTTTTTTTGCTTGGATCTGTCGCCTTCGCTCTGGCTGCCTTGGTGCTGGTGCTGCGCTCGAACAAGGCGAAGAGGCACAGCCATGAGGAGCCTGCGGTACCCCGTCGGCCCGCACCGAGTCTCGAGCCCAAGACCGGGGATGCCCCTCATGAGCTGCTCGTGGCATGGGTGCAGTTTCTGAAGGCCGACATCATGGAGGCGGTGAACACACTTCACAACCGACTCAATGTTATCTCGCACAGCGTGTCGGAAGCGAGCTTGGAGCATCTCGCACCCGATGTGAAGCAGGCTCTAGACCGCATCCGAAGTGAAGGTGAGCGCGCGGCAAAGATCACGACTGGATTGTTGCACCGTGTGAATACACTGGCGCCGGATACCATGCCACCTATCTTGTTCGAGTACGACGGCTCTAAGCTTCCGTCGGGGCGTATCCTTCTGGTCGAAAGTGATGACGCAAACCGTATCGTCATCGGGAAGGTATTCGAGCGGCTGGGCCACGAGGTTACGGCGGTAGCCAACGGCTTCGAGGCGTTCACGGTTATGGAAAGCACTGAACCGGATTGTATCATCTCCGATGTCAAACTTCCGTATCTCGACGGACGCACCCTCTTCGAGCAGGTCGAACAGCGAAAGCCTCACCTTGCAGGCAGGTTCGTGTTCGTTACAGGTGACTTCACCAATCCAGCGACCGTCAGGTTCCTTCAGACCACCGGTCAGCCATTTATCGGTAAACCTTATGAGCTGGAGGCACTCTTGGGTGCTGTGGCTGCCATACTGCAGAATCGAATCAGAGACGGATCGGTAGCGGCGGTTTGAGAACACTCTGAACTCAAGGGAGCCGGCGCCATGGCATCAGTAACAGGCAGTTCCATTTCGCCGTTCGTGCGTTTGGTGCTCTACTATGCGGCTCTGGTGCTGGTCGGCACCATGATTCGCCAGATGTGGCCGGACGTGTATGCGATGTTCGCGCAAGGCACCTCCGATGGTGTCAGCGCGGGGCCGGCGCTGTTCGGCGGAGTTCCTGCGGAGCCCACGGGCCCGCTCACCGATCCTCTCCCTGCTGTTTCGACTGCGCTCGTGATCGTAGGGGCGTTTGTGGTGATGTTGCCAGTTGCCTGGGTGTACATGATCACCAAAAGGCGCGAGGGTTATGATCGTTCCGTCGTACAGACGTTGATTGCGCTCCCGACCGCCATCTGTGGCGTCGTCGTCATCGTGCAAAACAGTTTCGCGCTGGCTTTCGCACTTGCTGGGATCGTCGCTGCGGTACGGTTCCGAAACACGCTGAAGGACACGAAGGACGCGGTGTACATCTTCTTGGCCATTGGGGTTGGCCTCGCAGCCGGAGTGCAGCATGTGGATGTGGCTCTGATGGTGTCGGTACTATTCAACATCACCATCCTCGGGCTATGGGGCACTAATTTCGGCAACGTATACGCCGGTCCATTGAGTGACGCTGGGTCGCAGGCGACACTTTCGGCCGATCGTGCCGATATGCTGGCGGCTGGATCAGAGCGAATTCAGGAGCACTTGAAATCCACAGCGGGTCTCGCGAAGGGCAAACGCCCCAACGCCGTCCTGACCGTGCACGTGTCTGATTCCGCTGCCGCACAACCCATGATAGAGACAATTCTCGAGGCCGACACCAAAGTGTGGGATCTGATTGAGACGAGAGACGAGGGCGACTGTGAGAAGGCGCTCGAGTATCTGGTGCGCAAGAAGAAGCCGGTTCCAACCGCCGCGCTCGTAGACAAGCTGGAAGGACAGTGTGCTCCACACGTGACCGGTGTCGAATACCGACTACTCGCAGGGGCAGAATGAGGATCTGCATTTCATGAATGCGAGCAATCAGAGGGCCGGTGGACCCATGGTTGTCCGGTGAACGAACATCACGCAGTTTTTTTTCGGAGTGATAGTGTCGGGATTTGCGATGTGCCGAGGTAAGCATGCCAACTGACGCGCATATAAGACTAGCGGTGCCCACGAAAGACGCTCTCATGGAGCTGAGCGTTGCTTCGCTTCCGTTAGGCCTGCGTGGCAGCCACCTCGTGCACAGTTTCTTCCGCGACGTCTACTACGACACCCTGGACCGTGATCTTCATCGTAGGGCAGTGTCATGCCGGCTGCGAATTCCAATGAAGGGTGCACGCAGTCTGGAGGTAAAGATTCGAGGGACAAAGAAGGATGGGGAGGGGATTGTTGCCAGCAACATCTTTGAGGCGCTCCTGCCTGGAGAAGATTCCGACATGTTTGATGAAGCTCTGGAGCCTGCACGTGTGCTTCGAGCGATAATCAACCCGGAACGTCTGAGCCCCAGTATCGATTTGGAAACCGACTGTTTTACTCGGGCTGCTCGCCATCGGCTGTTGTTCTACCCGCAGTACGAGTTCTGCTACGACACCGTCGTAGCACGGGCAAGTGATGTTTCCGAGACGTTTTACGATATCACCATCAAACAGCTCCGACCGGGTGGACCAACCATCGAGCGGCTGGCCGATGCAATCCGCGAAGAACATGGGTTCAATCTCATCCTCGGGGATAGGCTTGCACGATCCAGAGCGCTGCTCGACGGATTGGAACTCGAGCGGCTAGAACGTGGCGTGCGGCCGGTTCATGAGGTCGCAATCGTCCCTTACGACGATGATCGTATGGGCCTGAAATTCCAGGAAGGCGCTCTCACGGTTCTGTTCGGTCTGGGGGCTGGTGAAGATGCCGCCCGGCGGGTGCTCAAGGATTGGTTTGGAAGCTCCCAGGCCCAAATGCGTCTACTCGGAACGGCACCGGCATCGGAAAACCATCCGCAGTTGGAGGTGTACCTGGTACGCCGCATACCGACCAACCTGAAGATCGAGCGACCTCTAGAGTGGCTGCTCCCTAATGATGTCATTCAGCTGGTTGGGTCGCCGGCGATTCGCGATACGCGCACCCTCGCAGCACTACATGTAACCGCCCGGTCAGACCTGATACGGGAGCGCCCGGTGTGGGCCCTGCGAACTCCCTCACGTCCGTCCATCACGATGGATGCTTCAGACACGTACTCCATCGCTGATCTCCAAGGTTCCCAGCCGATCTTGCAGCCGCTCGCCGCACTCGACCGGTTCATCAACCGAGACTTCAGCCAATTGGCGTTCAATACGCGAGTTCTCGAACTGGCCGAGGACACGCGGTTGCCGCTTCTGGCGCGCCTTCGGTTTCTGTCGATCTTCCATGCAACCATGGATGAAGTCTTCATGGTGAGGGTCGGGTTGTTGAAACGTGCCGTCTCTTCGGGGAAGGCTAAACGGAGCATCGATGGCCTGAGTGCCTCCGAACGATTGGATGCCGTGGCGATTCGTTCGAGGCGGCTCATGGAGAGGGCGTACGCGTGTCTGCGGGATTCCCTGGGCCCCGACTTGAATGAGGCGGGGGTGAAGATCGTGCATTGGGGTGATGTGGACGAAGGCCAACAAACCTTCCTGACGAACTGCTTTGAGGAGAGACTCTTCCCCGCGTTGACTCCCATGGCGGCGAGTCCGAGTCATCCCTTCCCTCATATCCCGAACTACACCACAGCGATTGCAGCCATGGTGCGGAATCCAGACACCGGCGTTGAGCACTTTGCCGCCGTGCCGGTTCCGGACACGCTTCCGCGGTTCCTGCAACTGGACGGTGAGTCCTCGTTTATCTCGATCGTGGACGTTATCACCCAACATTTGGATACGCTCTTCCCCGGTCTCGACGTCATCTTGGCACACTGGTTCAGGGTCACACGGAGTGGTGAAGTCCGTCTGGATGAGTGGAGTTCCCAGGATCTGTTACAGGCCATAGTGGAAGAGGTCGAGAAACGCCCCTATGGTCCCGTGGTGCGCTTGGAGATCGACAGTGGCATGCCGCAGGCGATGCGCGAGTTGCTGGTGCAGGAGTTCCGTTTCGAGAATCCCGACCAGGTTAGCACACTTCGGGAGTCAGATCTCTACTTAGTGGGAGGGACATTCGATCTTGGAGGCTTGAGCGAAATCGCGAAGCTCGATCGTCCCGAGCTGCAATATGAGCCGTTCGCCGCAGCTGAGCCTGTCGATCCCTCGGTTCCAATGATAGATGCCATCGCGGAACAAGACATCCTCGTTCACTTCCCTTACGATTCTTTCGAGTCGACGGTTGAGCGGTTCTTCGTAGAAGCGACCGTGGACCCGGACGTGCTCGCGATCAAGGTTGCACTGTATCGCACCAACGATGACTCCCAAATTGTGAATACGCTGGCGCAAGCCGCAGCACTCGGCAAACAGGTCACTGTCCTGGTTGAGCTGAAAGCCCGTTTCGAAGAAGAACGCAACGCGGAATGGGCCAAGGAACTCGAGCACTCCGGTATTCACGTGATGTACGGGCTGTTCGGTCTCAAGACGCACAGCAAGGCTGCATTGATTGCGCGCAGGGAGGGGAAGGAAGTCCAACGCTACATCTACATCGGCACCGGCAACTTGAACGCGGAAACCGCCAAGGGCTACACCGATCTCGGGCTTTTCTCGAAGCATCCCGACCTGTGTGCAGATGTCAACGACCTCTTCAATGTCGTGTCGGGTAACTCGGTTCACCCCGAATACCGTCGTCTCCTGGTGGCCCCGGTTACAATGTTTTCGCGGTTCATGGGGATGATCAAACGAGAGATCGAACATGCTAAGGCTGGGCGTGGAGGCCGTATCAGGATCAAGGTCAACGGTCTTGGTGACCCTGAGATCCTGGCCGCACTCTACGAGGCGTCACAGGCAGGTGTCGAAATCGACCTCATTATTCGAGGTATTTGCTCGCTCTGTCCACAAGTGCCCGGTCTGTCAGAACGCATTCGCGTTGTCTGCATCCTCGGCCGGTTTCTCGAGCACTCCCGCATCTATCACTTCGGCAACGCCGGAGAGGACGAGTACTACATCGGATCGGCGGATTTGCGCACCAGAAACCTGCGTCGCCGCGTGGAGGTCGTCACTCCGGTGGTGGATCCCCGCTGCCACCGCAGGCTCGATGAAATTCTCGAGATGCACATCAACGATCCGCATGCTTGGGAGCTGAACGCGGATGAATCGTATGTGAGACGAAACGAACCGGGAGTGGGATCGCAGGATGCGTTGGTCGCAGCTCTCAGCAAATGAGAAGAGAAATTCCGTAACTCATCCTGAACCAAAACCAGAATCCAAAATGAAAACTGGCAGCTTCATAATAGCGTTAGCGGTCCAGCTTCTCTCTGCCAGCCTGATAGCACAGGTGCCGAGACTTTCGGTGGAGACAATCTTCGGTACGGATCTCTTCGCCAGCGAACTCGTGCCGGTTCAGTGGTCAACCGACGCTCGATACTTCACCAGCACAGCAGAGAGTGCCGATGGAAGAGTCGATCTCTACCGAGTACATGCGCGCTCCGGCGAACGGGAACTGGTGCTGCGCGGAAGCGATCTCGTTCCCGCAGGGCAACAGCAGCCGATAGAGATCGAATCGTACGAGTTTTCCGCGGACGGATCGAAGCTGCTGATCTTCACGAACTCGGTCCAGGTGTGGCGACAAAACACAAAGGGTGAGTTCTACGTCTGGGATGTTGGTCGGAGGCGCCTCGAACCGGTCAGTACCAACCCAGGTCTGCAACAATTCGCGAAGTTTTCTCAGAACGGCAGGTTGGTCGGGTTCGTGAGAGGCAACAACCTATTCGTGACGGATGTCAGATCGGGTAGGGAAACGCAAATCACGTACGATGGTGACGAGAATGTCATCAACGGTGCAACCGATTGGGTGTACGAAGAAGAGCTGGGGCTCCGTGATGCCTTCCGGTTCAGTCCCGACGGTAGCCGGATCGCCTTTTGGCGGTTCGACCAGACCGTCATCAAATCCTTCTACATGACAGACGCTCTTTCGTTGTACCCGGAACTGTTGCCGGTACGGTACCCCAAAGCCGGGGAAGCGAATTCGGAGGTGCGGATTGGTGTGGTGGAGATATCATCGGGCAACACGACTTGGGTCGATATCGGATCCGAGCGGGACATCTACATTGCTCGAATGGACTTCGCCAACTCCTCGGACGAGATCTGGCTCACCCGCCTCAATCGGCATCAGAATCGATTAGACCTGATGCTTGCCGACGCCGGCACCGGCGAGTCTCGCGTGATTTTGACCGACACTGATGAGGCGTGGGTAACAAACACCGTGCCCCGATGGATCAAGGGAGGCCGCCAGTTCCTGTTCGAGAGCGAGCGTGGTGGTTACAACCAAGTGCACCTCTTCGATCGTCAGGGATCGCTGGTCAACCTGGTGACGCCGGGCGCGTGGGATGTGCTCGACGTGTATGGAGTGGATGAAGAGAACGACGTGTTGTACTACGCCGGAGCTGGTGATGGACCGACGAGACGGCCTCTATACAGGGTGGATCTGGACGGCAGGAACTTCAGTCGCGTGTCAACAGTCAGCGGCTCGCACGACGTCCAGTTCAACTCCGACCATACGCTTTACGTCGATACCTATTCTACCGCAGGCGTCCCACCGACCCAGACGCTCCATTCTGGCGATGGACAGGTAGTGAGGACGATATCTGACAATCGGAGGCTTGCCGAGAGGGTTCAGGCGCTCAGCCTCCAGGTGCCTGAGTTCATCACTGTTCCTGGTGCAGATGGAACGCAACTGAATGCATACATCATCAGGCCGCCGGATTTCAGTCCTGGTAGACAGTACCCGCTGCTGATGTACGTGTATGGTGGTCCGGGGTCGCAGACCGTACGCGATTCATGGGGAGGTGAGCGGTATCTATGGCACCAATTCCTTGCGAGTCAAGGGTACCTAATAGCGAGCATCGACAATCGCGGAACGGGTGCGAGGGGACGGGATTTCAAGAAACAGACGTACCTGCGGTTGGGAGAACTCGAGGCGGCCGACCAAATCGCTGCGGCTCGATCGCTTGGCTCGCAACCATTCATCGATGCAGACCGCATAGGTATCTGGGGCTGGAGCTACGGCGGATACATGTCGCTCATGTCGATGTTTCTGGGTGGGGGGGTATTCAAGGCCGCGATCGCGGGCGCCCCGGTCACCGACTGGCGGCTGTACGACACTATCTACACGGAACGCTACATGAGGACGCCGCAGGAGAACGAGCGCGGCTACACCGCCGGTGCCCCAATAAGCCATGCGGACAAGCTGGTCGGCAACCTACTGGTGGTGCACGGCACCAGCGACGACAATGTGCATTTCCAGAACACCATCCAGCTCGTTCACCATCTGGAGCAGGCCGGAAAACAGTTCGACATGCGTATCTATCCGGGACAGAGGCATGGGTTCAGCGGGGTGGCGACGCGACTGAATCAGTATGAGCTGTTCACGGAGTGGCTGAGGAGGAAACTGTAGAATATCCAACGTCCAATATTGAGTTCTTAGTGTTGAAGTAGGCCCGACGTCGATTTCACGTCGATATTGGATATTCCTTCTTGGACATTCACCATTCGCCTCACTCCACCCTCAGCGCCTGCACTGGGTCAACGTGGGTCGCGTTCCGGGCCGGTATCCAGCACGCGATGAAACCTGTGAGCCCAAGCGTCACCACGACACTCGCGAAGGTCGTGAGGTCGCCAGCCTCCACCTGAAATAGAACGGCTGCCACCAACCGCGATAGAGCGATGGCAATTCCGAGTCCAAGCAATAGACCCAGGGCGAGCTGGCTTGCTCCGTCCTTGAGAATCAGCTTCAAAACGGTAGAGCGTTGGGAGCCGAGGGCCATTCGGACGCCGATCTCGCCGGTGCGACGGCTCACAGAAAACGCCATCACCCCGTAGAGCCCGACGCTGGCCAGAAGCAGAGCGGCAACGCCGAAGCTGCCGAACCACCACCCCATCATGCGGAGGACGAGGTTCTCGGATTCGATCGCTTCGGCAATTGTCCCGACGTCAGAGATGGGGAGATCAGGATCGATCGCCGCAACTACGTCTCGCACCATCGTGAGAAGAACCGGAGGCGGTATCGTTGAACGGATTGCGACGGCAGGGTTCGTCGTGGTGTTTTGCGTCAGGGGGATGTACACCCCTTCGGGCGCCTCGAGCACCCTGCCGCGTCCCGTGCGCTGGTTCATCATCAGGTCCGGCACGACACCAACAATGGAACGCCAAACCGTATCCGATGCCGTTGTGCCGAACCGGAGTCTGGTACCTACCTGGTCTCTTCCTTCGAGGAACCGCCTCGCAAAGCTCTCGTTGACGATGACCACGCGTTCGTTGTCGCGGTTGTCCAGAGACTGGAACGGACGGCCCCGGAGAACGCCGACGCCAAACACATCGAAGAATCCGGGAGTTGTGGCGGCCCATCGTACCGCAGGCATGTCTCGATCGGACTCGTACACAACACCCTCGATGCCGATCCTCGAACCACTAGAACCGAGCCCGGGCAGCGCGGATGCCAAAGCCACTGCGGTGATGCCGGGCTTGCCTTCGAGTTCCCTCAGCAACTCACCGTAGAAATGGACTCGACCAGCGGCATCCTCGTAGTTGTTTCTACCCAACGGAACTCTCGCGACAAAGACATCGTCCGTGGCAAATCCGGTGGTCATTTGCCCAAGTCGTACGACACTTTTCGTCATCAATCCGGCTGGCACGAGAAGGCCGCAGGAAAGGGCTATCGTGAGAACGACGAGCGCTTTGCTGAGTTTGCCGAGCTTGAGGCTGGTTGTGCCGCGCGCCTCATCCTTCAGCAGTGCATTCATGGTGGCACCGGAGGCTTGAAGCGCCGGCACGAGACCGGCAGCCAATGCCGCTATGATGATGAGTGCAACCACGAACAAGACCACGGAGCCGTCAAGCGTAATGTCCATCCAGAATGGAACAGGGCTGAACTTCTCCACGAATGAGACGTTGATATAGGCCACGCCGGCCCATGCGACAGCCACGCCGAGTATGCCGCCAAACAATGCGAGCATCAAACTCTCAGAGAGTATCTGGGCAATGAGGCGCACCCGGTTCGCACCAAGTGCAGCCCTTATTGCCAATTCCTTGGCCCTGACAACTGTGCGTGCCAGCAGGAGGTTCGCGACGTTGGAACATGCAATGACTAGCACTCCGAATACGGCACCCATCATGGTGTACAGAAATCCCATGCCTTCTTTGCTCACCACCTCTTCCACATACGGTGCGACGTGCACTCCGACACCCCGGTTGGTTGTCGGGCGCTCCAGTTCCAGTTGTCGAGCCACGCTGGCAAGGTCAGCTCGAGCAGCACCAAGAGAGACGTTGTCCCGAATCCTGCCCAGCCCCAGGAGGCCAGGCCCCCCACCACGCTCCGTGAGCAGCAGATCGATCGCCGCCGGGAACCAAATGTCCTCAGAGTTTGGAAACGCAAACGACTCGGGCATGACACCGACTATCGTCCTGGGCACCCCGTCCACGCGGATGGTTTCACCCAGCACCTCTGGACGCCGGGCGTAACGATTTTCCCAAACAGCGAAGCCGATGATGGCCACCTTGGCCGCACCCGGCAAGCCGTCCTCATCGTTGAAGTTGCGGCCGATAATCGGATGGACCCGAAGTACTTCGAACAGGTTGGGTGTGATCGAAGCTCCGGTGCGGCGTTCTGGGGCCACGCCGGCGCCACTGAGATTGATCCAGATGCCCAGGAATCCCGCTATGTCCTCGAATGCCGTTTGCCGCTCACGCCAGTCTTCGAGATCGAGGAGCGAAACCGGCATGCGCGGAATATTCTCGCTGAGGTTTGTCCGATTGATGTAGACGAGCTGGTCGGGTTGGTCGAAGGGGAGTCCACGAAGGACCGTCCCGTAGACGAATGAAAAGGTTGTGGCCGTGAGGCCTATGCCAAGTGCGAGTGCAAGGACAGCCACCAGCGAGGTGCCGGGGTCTCGTCGGACCGCCCGAAAACACAGCCGTACATAGTGTACAGACATGATTGACCTCGGCATGTCGAACCCAAACGTTCGGCGGAATATCCAACGTCCAACTACACCACTCGCTGGCCGGAGATTCTCAGCCGATCATCTCACTCAGAGTACTCCCGCGACAAGAGATAGGTTTTGAGTCGGAGTGCTTCGGACTCTTTCCGCTTCCTGACGTAGTTTCCCACACAACGCGCATGCACCCAGGTTGACACAATCGTTAGTACCAGGGTGGCAAACACCAGAGTCCAGGCGAGCGGCCTGACCCGCGCAAGTCCAACCCCGGAGCCCACGAGTGTGGCCGCACCCAAAATGGCTTCGACTATCGCCAACGACGAGTGCCCGACCGTAGCCCGGACGCGCATGCGCATCTTCAGCCCGCCCGAGGCTAGCCCGAGGAGGCCAACGAGTATCAGGAGAATTCCCATATCGGAATCAGCCCAACAACCATTCTTTCATGGTTGGCTCCATCGCCTCCAACGCCGCCTTGAAAGTCGCAGGCTCATTCCCGAACCCGAGTCGCAAATGCCGTTCGAATCCAAAGTGGTCGCCCGGCTGTATCAAAACGCTGTGTGCGAGCCGCACCTTCTCGGCAAGCTCCATGGCGTCGATGCTGTTCTTATAACCCGCAAAACAGATTGCGCCGCAGTCTGGATCTAAAAAGTCAAATGCATCTCCGAACTCTCCGAGCCAGTCGGTGAGTATCGGGTAGTTCTCATTCAGGATCCGTCGCGTACGCGAGAGGATCTTGTCTCGGATGCCTATGGCGCAACGCGCCAGGTAGTCGCTAAGCGGTGTGGGGCAAATGACAGTGTAATTGTGGCGTGCGTAGACGGCCTGCCTGAAATCGGGCGGACAGACAACCCAGCCGATGCGAAGTCCGGGGAGCCCGTAGGCTTTGGATAGACCACTTACAATGATGGTGCGCTCGTAAGAGCCCCAGAACGATTCGGTCGTTTCGCCCAGTCGCTCGGCGCCTTGGTAGACTTCGTCGCAGAGGAGCCATGCGCCTGCGGCTCGGGTCCGATCGACGATGAGTTTGCGGGATTTCTCGGAAAGCACATGTCCGGTTGGATTGTTCGGGTTTGTGACTACAACGAGCTTGGTATGCTCCGGGATCGCGGCTTTGACGTCATCCGGGTCCGGTTCCCACCCGAGTTCCCTTTTGAGTGCGAACTCCGCGACGTTGGCACCAAAAGTCTTCGCGAGCCCCCAGGTCTGGCGGTACATAGGCACAAGAGTAGCGACGTGGTCCCCCGGCTCGATGATCGTCCAGCTCGAAATGAAGTTTGCCTCGCTACTACCGACCGTGACGATCACGTTGTCGAGCGTGGCTCCGGGATAGAGCCCGGCAATCGTTGATCGAAGCTCCACCGTGCCATCTGCCTGTGAATATCCGAGCCCGATATCTTGCAGCGAGTCAGGGTTGGCACCCGACATCTCGAGTAGTTCGCTCACCTTGAGAGGATGAACTCCACTCTCGGATAGGTTGTGGTTGACGTGGTGCTCCCACTCACTCTGCCAGCGTTCGAGTTCGAACGGAATGAACGTCACAGGGCCTCCGCAATTGGTGGTTCGCCGTAAGGTACACGCTGGGTACGCTTACCGCTCCCCCCGGTCGGTGGTGGGCGGACGCCAACAGGAGAATGACGCACGTTGGTCGGACGTGTGCCTGCGGTTTTTTGCGATGAAGCGAGTCTTACGGTGTGACATTGAGGGTCTTGTCGAGGTATGTGAAGAAGCGGTCACATACTGCTTCAATTGAATCTCGGTTTCTGGCCGGATAGGCGATGAATCACCGACGACTCTGTTCCTCCAGTCAGGTTTGTTTTCCTCATCGGCTCCGTTCCGCTCTTGTTCGGATGCTCAGGTCTTTTCAGCCCGACAGCCAGTGAACTCGAAGCGAACATGGAGAAGTGGGCCAATAGCGGAATCGAAGACTATCGATTCCGTTTTCAGCGTCTGTGCTCTTGTTGGGCTGTGGATCCTGTATCGATTGAGGTCGTTGGTGGTGTAGTTGCCTCTGTCATGCTTGCGGATACTGGGTACCCTCCACATCCAGATCTGATCGACTCTTACCTTACGATCGATGGAATATCCGCGGCAATCCGCGACGCGAAAGACCGGAACGTTTTTGACAGGTTCCGCGTCCAACCGCTTCGCTAAACGGCTGATCCACGGTCTCGCCGGAACGAAAGGAAACCGCCCGGGCAGTATCGAACCACCCGGGCGGATATGTTTTGCCAGTTGACGCGGACTACCGACCGGACAGAATCCTCACGCTTCCCGAGCCGGTGTCGATGAGCAGCCGTCCACCACCGTTCCCGATGGTCCCCTGGACGTGGTCGCGCTGCCAACGACGCATGGTGATGGGCATGTCCAGCTCGATGCCGCCGCTGCCGGTATCTATGTCTACTTGCGCGCCAAACGACTCAGGCACAATGACCCTGACGCCGCCGGAGCCAGTATCGATTTCGATGTTGTCTGCATTGTCCGTCACTTCGAGTTCGACTGACCCACTGCCGGTGTCCAACAGTATGTTCGGTGCCGACACACGCTCCGCGGTGATGCCTCCGGAGCCTGTGTCGATGTGTAGCTCGTCGACCGCTACGCCCGTGGCGGTCACCCGTCCTGAGCCTGTATCGATCAAGAGAGATGAGCCAGATATGTTGCTGGCCTCAACTGAACCCGAACCGGTGTCGAGGTTAATCTCCCCTTCGGCGTCATGCACCTCAACCTGACCGGAGCCAACATCGACGAACAAGCTCCCTCTAGTTCCCGTCGCGTGCACTGGCGCCGAATGTGTGTCGATGCGGATGTCGCCGTTGACGTTCTCGATGATGGCTTCGCCCACGGCGAGGTAGACCGAAATTCGTTGTCCGGCTGGAACCGCAATCGTGAGATCGGCAAAAGCGTCGAGCCCACCGCCGCGGCCTGAGATGGTTACTCGATCACCGCGAAACCGTCCGCTCCAGTCCCGGTCGCCGAAAGTGCCGTCGTCTCGAACACGGACCTCAGTGCGGGAGCGCCGTCCCCACTCTGAATATGTGACCTGGTCGTCAGGATAGATCACGCGGAGTGTGGCCGCATCATCAATGTCTCCGGTCTCGATCTGTAGCTCGCCTCCGTCCGGACCGCCGACGTTGACATCGACAGTCACAGCCGATCCTCTCGCCGGTTGGACATTGACCTGACCGACCAGATTGTAAACTGCGACATGACGCCCTGAGAGCTCATAGCTCTGAGCGTGCGCGAAGGTTGTGGCCGTAGCGGAGAGCGCGACAGCCGCGAGCAACCCAATCGCGAGTCCGATGGCCGGTTTCTCTGTGCGAATCATTGACCTGCCTCCTGCCGGGTGGTTGGAACTTGTCATCCGGTTAGATACCCGATGTCGCCAAAGCGTTGAACGGTGAAACCGGCTGACTCGGTGCCATATTCACTACGACATGATAGATCTCTTCGTTTCGGGATAGGACTTGTGTGGGGACCGGCGCATCGGCCACCCGCATACCTGGTCGCGGTCTAGTGACCGTCGAAGGACAGAATGTCTGTGGGCTCCGAAAGCCAGTAATCGGGCGCGTGGGGTGAGAGTGTGTCCCGATCGAAGGGACCCCAGAGTGCGGCGGCTGTCAGGACTCCCGCTGCTCGCCCCGCAGCCATGTCGAAGGGCGAGTCGCCGATGAAGACCGATCGGTCGGCCTCGGCGTTCAATAGCTCGAGTGCCCGCAGCACCGGGGTGGGATCGGGTTTGTGTTTCTCGACGTCGTCAGCAGCGACGATCTCATCGAACAGACCCTCGAGATGGGAAACGCGCAGACCCATCGCGGTTCCCTTGCGGGCTTTGCTGGTAACTATCCCCAACGACTTACCGGCTCTTTTCAGCGCAAATACCGATTCACGGATACCGGGGAATGCCCGAGTTTTGGCGTCGTGGTGCGCGAAGTTGTACTCGCGGTAGGTGTCGACAAATCGTTCCAGCTCCTGGTCGTCTTCCGCGAAAGGGGCTAGCTGCGTCCTGAGTGGCGTGCCTATCCCTGCAATCCAGACATCGTCAGGTGGAGCGACTCCGCGGTGCACGGTGAGCGTATGGCGGTACGAGTCGAGTATCAATTCGAGTGAATCCAACAGCGTGCCGTCGAGGTCGAATAGATAGGTGTCTAGTTGGGGCATGGGGGAATGTAACTGGGGCACTTGAACGTCCAACATCCAACGGCAGGTGCGGTCAGCTCCAGTTCGATGTTGGACGTTGGATGTTCGACGTTGAACGTTCTATCTACTCAGCCAGTAATTCACCTTCACCAAGAACGTGTTCTGCTGATCGTCGCGCAGCAGACTGCCGAACTCATCGAAAACCCTGAACGTCGGGTCGCTGGCGTAGCCGGACTGCCCGTGGTTCCACACCAGGAAGAGTGTCGAGCCCGGCGTGTACTCCCACCGCACCACCAGATTGCTGCGCAGCGACCGGAACATGAAGTCCGGGTTCCCGAACTCGATCGTCTGTGCCGGTCCGGCGCCGTCCGAGTCTGCAACGTACGAGTTGGCATCGCTGTCGAAGGAGAGTGTCGAGGCGCCGTCGATGCCGTAGCTCAGGAAGTCGTACGAGCCGGGAGACGCGAGTTCCTTGAACTCTTCATAATCGCCAGACGCGATGAATGGCTGGGCGTAAAGCTGGATTGAGAGATCCGGGGTCATGGCGAGGTTCACGCGGATGCGCGCGTTTACGCTCGACTGACTCAACCCACTGAATAGATACCTGCCCCCGAACGTCGCTGTGGCCGTGGGATCGGCACGTTGTGTGACATAGAAGGCCATCGAGCGTGACTTGTTGAAGCTGGGGGAAACGCTCACTGTCATGGCCGCCGTGGGCCGAATGTTGATATTCGTACCGATACTTCCTGCCCATCCACCCTCTTCATCGCGTTGGTACTCGCTGAACGAACCGACTGATACGGGCTTTCGGAAATCGCTGCCGAGGAAGCCGAACAAACTCCATTGGCTGGGACTCTGCATGAGCGGGCCGCCGCGAGTGGTTTTGTCGCCCTGGCCTCTAGTTCTGTAGTTGCCGCCAAGGTTGAAGAACCAATAGTTGAGAGTCGAGCCGTTGACACCGAGATAGGCCTGACGTGAAAGAGGCGTGCCCCCGAAGTTCCAGTTCTGGGCAAACGTTGCGTTTACACGGAAATCACGGAACAGCTTGCCCGGATCAAGCCAACGGCGCCCGAGGCGGATACCGTTGAACACTCGGTCCGACCGGTTGTGGAAGCCGGCGTCGTTCAGCTCGAAGCCGGGCGAGTAGGCAAAGAAATCCATCCCGTACGTCCAGTTTCCCGCAACTTTCCCGGCCGTCATCGATGCCGCGTAGCCGTTAAGTGACCGCGCCGTTGGGTCCAGCGATACGTAGTCCTGGCCGGGGCGTTGGTAATACCGGGCGGACGATCGTTGCGCGTCCGCCATTGACAGGGAATCACCCATTACGCGGGATGCGCTGAGAGAGCCGTTCACCGCGAACTGGTTGTCGCCGAACCGATGGAAGAAGTCGACCCCGCCGGAGTATGCCTGGGATCGAAAACCATCAAAGAGTTCGTCGTTCAGATTGCGGTGTACTCCGGTCGCTAGAATGCCGATGCCGCTACCTCCTTCGCGCATGTCCTTTCGGAGACTCAAGACGCTGAAGTTCGTGAGCGGCTCAACGGGTTCGGAATCTGTTGTCCCGTCAAATCGTTGAATGCGGGCCGACTCGCGCGACGTGACTGCCTCGAGCATTCCAATAGACCAGCCGGCGGTCTTGCCTGACAGCTTGGCGGCACCGAGAATGCGGCTGGAGATTGGGTTGTCGACATACGCGTCTTCCGCGTCCGCATAACGCGATGGAGCCCGCCCAATCCTGCGGGAGTAGAACAGCTGTGGGGCGCCGAACACGTGACCGCCGCTGCCGGCACCGAACTCGAAGATGTTGGAGCCCTCGACGAAGAACGGCCGACGCTCTTCGAAGAAGGTCTCGAATGCGCTCAGGTTCACCACCGCGGGGTCGGCCTCGACCTGCCCGAAGTCGGGGTTCACAGTTGCATCCAACGTGAGTTCGCTGGTAACTCCGTATTTCAGGTCGAAGCCGGCCGTTACATCGTACGCGCTCCCGTCGTTGAACGGGTTCGCCGGGTCGGCGCCTTCGCTGAAGTCGCTCTTCGCGACAGTGTAGGGGAGTATCTCTAGACCCTGTGGCGCCGGGATGTTTCTGAGACCATGCAGATGTCCGAAGAGGGAAGCGTAACCCTCCTCGGTGTTTGGAGCCCAGCTCCAGCGCACGAGTTCGTTGTTCCTGAATATGAAGCGACTGAAGTTGATGCCCCATTGCTGTTCGTCGGCGTCAGGGAACCGAAGTTGCGAGAACGGGATGCGCATCTCCGCGGTCCAGCCGAGCGAATCGATTGTCGTCTTGAGTTCCCACACAGGATCCCAGGACATATCACCGTGCGCAACGTCGTTGGACGCGAGGTAGTCGGTTCTCACTCCTGACGGCGTAGCCTGGAACTCGAATGTGGTGCGGTGGTCGTGGTAGGAGTCGATCATTACGGCGAAGATGTCGCTCGGTCCGTGGCCATCACGTCTGCCCAGCGTCGTGTGGATTTCGTCCGGATCGCTTTCGAAAAAGCGGGCGCCCACATAAAGAGCATCCCTGTCGTACACGATCCGCACTTCGGTACGTTCGGATGGGTCGGTCCCGTCATTTGGCCTCACCTGTGTGAAGCCCGTGATGACTTCCGCCAGCTGCCAGACCGGGTCGTCCAGCCGTCCGTCGAGGTTGGGCGTGCCCCGCTCCGCGAACACGGCGATTGCGATGGGGGCTGTTGCGCTCCTGGCGCTGGTGCCTCTGACTGACTGTTGTTGAGCTAATGCGGGCTTGGCGAGGATCGTTAGGGCTGCAACCGCCGCGGTCCATACGACGATACGAGCCCAGACCTTGGCTGGGTGTGTGGTTACATACTGCAACGGTCCCTCCCACCGTGTGCATTATTGTTGGCTTGCGGGCAGCAGGTTTGCTTCGTGTTACACGGTACAACGTCGAATGTGCCGGAAAGGTTGCAGAGGGCGGGAATCAGAGGTGCAGAGGGACAGAGAGGCATAGGCGGCATTTTCCACACCCAGCCATTCCCCCCGCGGCATCGGCGGCATGTCGTGCGCCTACTGATGCCGCTTATGCCGTGTTTGCCGCCAGGTAGCTACTCCCTCCCCTCCCTCTTCTTATCTGCTCAACCAGTAATTCACCTTCACCAAAAACGTGTTCTGCTGGTCGTCGCCGAACATGCTGCCGAACTGGTCGAACAAGCGAAACGTCGGGTCGGTTCCGTAGCCGGATTGACCGTGGTTCCACACCAGGAAGAGCGTTGATCCGGGTGTGTACTCCCAGCGCAACACGACGTTGCTTCGGAGCGACCGGTACCGGAAATCCGGATTCCCGAAAGAGAGCGCCTCGGCCGGGCCAAATCCGTCGGGGTCAGCAGTGTACTCGTTCGCTTCCCCGTCGAACGACAGGGTTGACCCGCCGTCGACACCGTAACGCAGGAAATCGAATGAACTTGGCGCAGCCAGTTCCTTGAACTCCTCGTAATCTCCGGCGGCGAGGTACGGCTGCGCATACAGTTGGATGGAAAGATCGGGAGTGAGCGCCACGTCGAGTCGAACCATTGCTGAGAGGCTGGTACGCTCCAGTTCCGCATTGACGTAGCGCGTTCCGAAAGTCGCCGTGGCGGTCGGATCGCTCACGCGGGTCACGTAGAAGCTCATCGATCGCGATTGGTTGAAGCTCGGGTGAATGTCCATGCTCACTGCGCCGCTCGGTCTGATGCTCACACCGCCGCACATGTGTTTGTTCCACCCGCCGACGTTGTCTCGGCCGTATGCGTTGTGCATGTTGAAGGAGACGGGCTTTCGGTAATCGGTGCCGAACTCCACGCTCAGATTCCAACCACCCGGATTCTCCATCAGTGGACCGCCACGAGTCGCTTTGTCATTCAGACCGGCAAAGTCCAGGTTACCGCTGAGGCCGACACTCCAATAGTTCAAGAACTGGCCATGCACGCCGGCGAACGCAGAACTCCACTGCCTCGTGCCACCGAAATTCCAGCTCTGCGCCCACGT
>JBDGYW010000004.1:30098-33140 GCA_039588935.1 Gemmatimonadota bacterium
CACCTTGCCTGGGTTGAGCCAGCGGCGTCCCAGGCGGATGCCGCTGAAGACTCGGTCCACCGAACTCTCGAAGCCCGCGTCGTTCACCTCGAGCCCCGGAGAGTATGCGTAAAAGTCCGTGCCGTAGATCCAATTCCCGGCCACCTTGCCAACCTGACCGGAAACCGCATATCCGGTGATGCTGGTCGCAGTGCTGTCGATCGAAACGTAGTCCTGGTCGGGTCGCTGGTAGTACCGAGCCGAGGATCTCTGCGCACTGGTGATCACCTCCGGATTGCCACTGATGCGGGATCCGCTGATGGAGCCGTTCAGTGCAAACTGATTCCCTCCGAACTTGTGGAAGAAATCGACTCCTCCGGCGTATGCAGAAGAGCGTATGTCGTTGAACACTGGATCGTTGAGACTGCGGTTGACGCTCGTGGCCATGAATCCGATGCCGCTTGCACCGCCGCGCATGTCCCGTCTCAGGCTCAAGACCCCGTAGTTGGTTAGCGGCTCAACCGGCTCTGTGGTCCGCGTGCCGTCTGCTCGCTGGACTCGGGCAGATGTGCGTTCTGAGACAGCGTCGAGTAAGCCGATCGACCATCCCGCGGTCTGGCCGGACATCTTCGCCGCCCCGAGTATTCGGGTCGCGATCGGGTTGTCCACGAAGCCGTCATCCTCTGATGCAGAGCGAGTTGGCCTCTTGCCGACTCGCCTCGAGTAGAACAACTGCGGCGCCCCGAAAGAGAAACCGCCGCTACCGGCGCCAAATCTGAAGATGTTGGCACCTTCCACGAAGAACGGACGCCGCTCGGGGAAGTAGGTCTCGAACGCGCTCAGGTTCACGACCGCGGGGTCGGCTTCCACCTGTCCGAAATCAGGATTCACGGTCGCGTCGAGCGTGAGTTCGCTGGTCACTCCGTACTTCATGTCGAAGCCGGCCGTCATGTTCTGAATGCTACCGTCGTTGAACGGGTTTTCCGGATTCGCACCCTCGGTAAAATCGGTCTTGGCGACCGTGTATGGGAGAATCTCAATGCGTCGTGGAGCCGGGATGTCATGTAGGCCCTGAAGGTGACCGAACAGTGAGGCATACCCCTGGTCGGTGTTCGGTGCCCAGCTCCACCGCACCAACTCGTCCTTGCGGAAGATGGTACGGCTGAAGTTGATGCCCCACACCTGTTCGGCCGCGCTAGAGAATCGTAACTGCGAGAACGGGATACGCAGTTCCGCGGTCCATCCCAGCGAGTCGATCTGCGTTGCAGCTTCCCACACGGGATCCCAGGAACTGTCGCCGTAAGTGTTGTCGTTGGAGGCGATTAAATCACCTCGTACACCGAGCGGATTCACCGAGAATCGAAACGTGGTTCGGTGATCGTGATATGAGTCGATCATCACGTAGAACAGATCGCTCTGTGTGCCGCTGTCGCGTCTTCCGAGTCGCGCGGCGATCGCATCGGGCTCACTGTCGTACATTCGTGCAGAGACGTAGAGAGCGTCACGGTCATAGGTCATTCTGACCTCGGTACTCTCGGTGGCCGGCTCGCCGTCGTTAGGTCGGGTCTGGGTGAAATCAGTCACAGCCACAGCCGATACCCACGATGGATCGTTCAACCGGCCGTCGAGTTCCGGGGCACCCGGTTCCGCAACCAAGGCGAATGCGATGGGTGCGATTTCGCTGCGAGCGGTGGTTCGTCGAACGGATTGTTGCTGGGCAGATGTTGGGGCCAAGAAGGCAGTTGTGGCCGCGAGCAGCAGAGCAGCTACGGCGGCCCGAGCGCAGCCCCGAGCGGGGTTTGCGGCGTGGTGTTGCATCGGTCCCTCCCACCGATTGCAGTTACCAAGGCTTGCGGGCAGCAAGATTCAGTTTTCGTACATGTTAAGACGTTGGGAAGGTCGAAATGGTTGCAAATAGGGCTGGGAGTGCGGCAAGCTCCGGAGCGCCTGTAAATGAATAGATAATGTTGGGGCGGGAGAAGCGGGACAGGCACCATTGGCGGCATGAGCGGCGTTGGCGGCAGAGGTACAGAGGTGCAGAGCTGCAGGCCCGCACTGTGTTGCAGAGAGGCGCAGATTCGGTTGACCGTCCTGTTTGTGGCCGCTATGTTGATTAGCTCTACGGCATCACGGTGTCGTGGTGGCTGTAGCTCAATTGGTTAGAGCGCCGGACTGTGGCTCCGGAGGTTGGGGGTTCGAGACCCCTCAGCCACCCTTGATAGGCTCGTAGCTCAATTTGGCAGAGCACCGGTCTCCAAAACCGGGGGTTGCAGGTTCGAGTCCTGCCGGGCCTGTTTAAACGCCAGTGCAACAAGCACTTACGAGGTCCCAGATGGGGCCTTTTGTCGTTTGTCCCCCCGGTTTGGTGAACCGGGGGTTGAGGGTGGAGCTGCTGCTGCGCTTCGGATACGATGCGCTTGGTGTGGAACGGCATGAAAGGATGCGCTGGTCTGTTCCCAGAGCCTTCCCGACGTCAAACGAGTGAGTGGATGGGACAAAGCGACAACGCGCGTGGAGTACCACTCGGGTGAAGTGATTCAGCCAACAGTTCCAACGACTCGATCAACCTGGGGCTCGGACGACTAAAGTGTGTTGCACCGTCGGCCACGAAAACCTGGCCGTTTCTCACGCACCGCAGGTTTTCGAATCCGTCCTGGGATTCGAGATATTCCCAGTCCCGCAGCGTGCGGTCGACACTCTGTCCACAGCATGCGACTACCAACGCCTCGGGATCTGCGTTTCGAATTTCCTCCCACTCGAGTCGTCGCGAGCGGTGGCCAACTTTTCCCAGCAGCTCTTTCCCGCCGGCGAGCTCTACGACGTCAGGAGTCCAGTGTCCGCAGGAATACGGAGGGTCGATCCACTCCAGCACAACAACTGATACCGGAATCCTCCCACGTATCCTCTGCGCCACTGCCACCATCCGGTCCATGTATTCTGATACATGTAGTTGAGCCGTGTGCATGGCGCCGACAGCGCGTCCAACTCGAATAACGTCTTCCAGAACATCTGTGATCCGATGTGGGGCCAGGTTCACCACCGCCGGAGGATTGGACAACTCCG
>JBDGYW010000005.1:0-29383 GCA_039588935.1 Gemmatimonadota bacterium
GATGCGCCTCAGCGCCTCAGTCGATTTGATGCAGCATTTGCTCGATGAAGCAGAGGAACTTTACTTAGCCGGGAGGAGCGAGGAAGCGAAACTCGCTCTCGATTCCATGTTTCAGGTGGGTGACGAACGGGGCCTCAACAACGAATTCTTCATTTTTGTACTGGCGTATAACTACGATGTGGACGAAGAGATTTTGTACGCGATTGTCGACAAATGGATCGAGCTGTTTCCTGAGTCTCCTGAACCGTGGCAATGGCTGGCATCTGCGCACGCCGCGAGCGGTAGGAAAGAGCGCGCAATCGAGTGCTATGAGAAGGTCTTGGAGTTGAATCCAGAAGACCCAAATGCCGGAAGAAGGATTGAGCGGTTGCGCAGAGACTGAACTCCGCGACGGCATAGTGGCAGGCTAGCCTCTTGTCCGTAGATTTACAGATGTAGTAAAGGGTGGCCTACAAGCTGCTGGGATGACCTCAAGACTCACCGGGGGATCTATGCGCCTCTTTTCCGCAGTCCTTATGACCGCAGTGCTTTCAGGCACCGGCTGTACCCGCCCCGAAGATCTGTCGGCAGTGTTCGACGGCAGCGCCGGCAACTGGATCGACCTCACATATCCGTTTTCCGAGGAGACGATCTATTGGCCGACCGGCGTGCCATTCTCACTCGAGCAGGTTGCCTACGGACCGACTGAGGCGGGGCATTTCTATTCTTCGTACAACTACTCTGCAGGTGAACACGGCGGCACGCACTTCGACGCGCCGATCCATTTCGCCGAAGGTGGCCAGACATCGGAGCAGGTGCCGGTGCATAGGCTGGTCGGTCCCGCAGTGGTCGTCGATGTAACCGCCCACGTTCACCCGGACTATCAGGTACAGGTCACCGACCTGGAACGGTGGGAGCTGGATCACGGACAGATACCCCAGGGTGCACAAGTGCTGTTCCGCACTGGGTGGGGCAGTCGCTGGCCCGACAAGGCTGCCTTCCTTGGCACCGAACTGACTGGCCCCGAAGCTGTCCCGCAGTTGCATTTCCCGGGGATCTCTCCCGAGGCAGCGAGATGGTTGGCGAACGAACGGAGCATCGACGCTGTAGGTATCGACACGCCAAGCATCGATTACGGGCAGTCAACGCACTTCGAGACCCATGTGATCCTGTATGGGGCAGGCATCATCGGCTACGAGAACATTGCACATCTCGAGCAGCTGCCGGAGCAAGGATCATTCGTGGTTGCGCTTCCCATGAAGATTGCCAGTGGTAGCGGTGGCCCGCTTCGGATCGTCGGGTTCGTGCCGAACTGAGGAGCGCAGCATGAATTCGATATCACGCCGCGCGTTTTCTTCGAGACTGGCCGCTGGAGCGGCAGGCTTTGTGCTTGGCTGTCGTTCGGACACTCGAGAATCCTCTGACGGTAGCGGCCCACGGCATGCCCCGGGACAGTCGGGTGAAGCTCCGACGATCCAGCGCTTTAGGAGTCTTGGCGACACCGGGATTCACGCATCCGATATCATCTTTGGTGCGAACACGCTGAACGATCCCGGCATAGTCCGTTACGCCTTCGATCGGGGAATCAATGTCTTCGACACGGCGGCAAACTATAGTTCCGGTGTGAGTGAGGAGATCCTTGCCGAGGGTCTACGAGGGGTTCGCGACGGAGCCCATGTAATCACAAAACAAGGAGTGAATCCGCGCCGCCGCGCGAATGTACGCAGGATAGAGCGGACGCTCGAAGCGAGTCTGAGGAACCTGCAGTCGGACTATGTGGATGGTTTGTTCATTCACTCGATGGACTCGATGGACCCGTTGAACAACGATGATGTCGTTGAGGCGTTCGTTCGCTTCAAGAGGGAGGGGAAGGTCCGGTTCACAGGCTTCTCAACGCACAGAGAGGCTGTGACGCTCGCGCAGTGCGTTGCCCCCCAATACAGTGAGTTTGTGGACGCAGTGATGTTTCGCTACAACCACGTGGAAAGCGCCGCGACCGAGCCATTGGTAGCCAGAATGCGGAGTAAGGGCATAGGCACGATCGCCATGAAAACGCTGGCGGCCGGTACCCGCGGTCTGTCGGTTTACACGGGTGATACGCTATCCGAAAACCAGGCCGCTATCGCCTGGGCTCTCGCCAACGAGAATGTAGACTGTGCTGTTCTGACGATGGATACCTACGCCTCGATCGACGAGTATGTTGGGGCTTCGGGGGTGGAACTGACGAGGTGACTCGTGCGTTGTGAGTTGTGAGTTGTGTGTAGGGCGGGGGTATGCCGCGAGTGCCGCTAATGCCGCAGATCCCGCTTCTGTATCCCTGCGCCTCTGCAACGCCTGCGATTTCTCCCGATTCTGGATCTTCTCCCGCCCTACATAGGCATAAACCCCTGTTCCGCCCAGTATGCGTCCTTGTAGAACTTCTCCAGGTCGAGTAGTTGCGACAGGTGCGCCTTCTCCCAATCCGTGAGCCAGGAGAAGAGCTTTTTCAGGTCGGGATCTACTGTTTTGTCAGCGTGTTCAGAGTAATAGGCAATCGCCCGTTTCTCGAGGTCGCACCCGATCCCGATTGCGGCCATCTCGAAGGTACCCTTCTTGAGCGATCTCTTGAAAGCGTCATCGATGATTGCGTGCGAGCCGTCGCCAACTTCCGCGGTACTCACGACACCAAGATCGAGCGTGCCGCTATCGAAAAGGCTCTTCGCCTGCGCCTTGAGGATTGCGATATGGGCTTCCTCATCCTTGGCCAGCGCCTTGAATATTCCCTCAACCGCCGGATCGGTCGTCGTGGTTGCAGCGTGGGTGTAGAGCTGATGGCCTTTTACTTCTGCCAACAGGGCTTCCTTGACTACTTCCATCATGGCGGCCTTCGCGTCGTCAGTCATCAATGCCTCCACAGAAGTTCACAGGTCCGGGACCGTCACGGACAGTCTCAGGCGGTTTGTCGAATGGAAGTGTGTTCCAGACTTGATAGGTCAACGATAGACGCTTTGCCGATTGTTGGCAACGAGCATTGGTTACCAGTTGGGTGCACAACCACACTTGCCGCGTTTACACCGATACAGCAGGTTCAGGCAATCGAAAGGAAAGACTCATGGCCGAGCCGAATGACACACGAACCAAGGCAGGTTCGTATTCGCGGCGCGCTTTCGTCAATGCAGGCGCGGCGATGTTTGCCGCACCTGCCGTGGGGGCCGTCTGGCCCAGCCCTGGTTTCCGGACGGTGCGGTATCAGGGATGGCCTCGGTACGATGACGCCATTGTCATCGACTTCCTTGCTAGCCCAGGGCCCTTCAACATTCCCATCGACATTCCGTTGAAAGACGAAATGGTGCGGAACGCTTCGCGTTCGGGCATTACCGCAGTGAATCTCACGGTTAGCGGAGGCGGCTTCGAATCAACGGTCAGACAAATGGCGAAGTGGAACGCCGAGATCGACAAGTACCCGGAGGTGATGCGCCAGGTCCGAACGGTTGCCCAGATGACGGATGCGAAGCGATACGGTGTGCTGGGCATCGTGTTTGGATTCCAGGATACCACTCCCATTGAGGATGACCTCTCGCGATTGGTGGTCTTCTACAACTTGGGTGTCCGCATCGTTCAGCTGACCTACAACACTCGGAACCTCGTCGGAGACGGATGTCTCGAGCCGGGCAACGGTGGCCTGAGCACCTTCGGACTTGGAGCTGTTGAGAGGATGAATGAACTTGGCATCCTCGTTGACTTGAGCCACTGCTGCCAACGCACGACCGCTGAGGCGATTGCAGCGTCATCTCAACCGGTTGCTTGCACGCACACCGGCTGCTCCGCAGTAGCCCCTCACCCACGCAGCAAGCGTGATGAGGAGCTGCGCATGCTGGCAGAACGAGGTGGGGTAGCAGGGATCTATCTCATGCCTTTCTTGACACCTGGGCGGGTGGCGACGACCGACGATCTGATTGCGCATGTCGAACACGCCATTCAGGTCTGTGGCGAGGATCACGTCGGTATAGGAAGCGACCTTTCCATAACGCCCATCGACGAATCGGACGAGTACTGGAGGCTTCACCGCGAGTTCGTTGCTGCCCGTAAGAGCAGAGGCATCGCCGCGCCCAACGAGGACGAGAACATTCTCTTCATGGTGCCGGAACTGAACTCGCATCGGCGCATGGAAATGATCGCTGAAGCACTCTCCGCGCACGGTCACACGGACGATCGCATCGAGAAGATCATCGGTGGCAACATCTTGCGGCTTGTTCAGGAGGTGTGGAGCGGGTGACAACCTTTGGACAGGCGGCTCCAGCTGTCTTTGCCATGGTTCCTTTGCAGGCGGTCCACCAATGCTTCGTGCGCTGACCTTCACCTCAATGGTACTTGTGGCCACGGTGGTGTCCGTCCTCCTGCATGAAACTGGGCACTGTTTGCTCTACTGGCTCCAAGGAATTCCCGCCGCGAGGTCGTTGGTCAAGGAGTTCCCGTTGAGGGATGTCACCGTGTTGGAGTATGCAATTGGCTCCACAGGTGGGCCATTGGCTAGTCTCGCGCTGCTAGGAACTTGTCTCTGGTTGTACAGGCGGAAGGCGAACGACACGAGGTGGAGCATGGCGCTTTCAGCTTTCATCCTCGCCAATCTGTTCTACTTCATCCTGAGGGGGCTCATATCCCTGGTGAAGAGGCGGGGCGGAGAGCTGGGTGACATGGCGAGCCTTATTGGCCTAAGTTATGGATCTGTTGTGCTGGTGTACGCGGTGATTTCGATCGTTGCGCTCTATGCGTGGATGAAGCTAGCAGGCATCAGGTTGTCTCCGCGCGCAGCGGGGTCGTTCGTGGCTCTACTCATAGGTTATCTGTTTTTCATTGTCGGGTTGGAAACGATCGATCAGCGTTTGTTCTGGGGCAAGTTCCCTGCGATCCAGATCGACGACGGGCGCACATACAGCTAGCAGAGGGACGACGTCCTTGTGATCCAACGGACGCGATGCCTGCGCCATCCCATGGCGACGGTGTAGCTAGCTAGCGCCATGCCGTCGATTCGACACCACGGCCTGATTCATGGGATCAACGTCGGGCCGAGCACGATCTCAGCCAATCCCGAGTCCCTCAATCTCCTGTTGAGTCTCGCCAAGTCACCGTCCACCAACCGGCGGAATTCCGATCGAGCCACGTGTAGCAGATTGCTCAGGAATGCGTGTGCCTCGAGAGCCTGCCAGGTGGGCTCGTGATCCGAACTTTGAACGGATTGGCGAGGTAGGCCAGTTTGGATGTGAGCTTCACAGGCCACGCAAAGAAACCACCAGGTTTTTGCTGCACCATGCTGTCGGCAAGCGCTGTGAAATCCGTGCTCAACTCCATCGCTTGTTCGCGTAGCTCAGCCATCGCTGGCTCGTTCGAGAGTCGGGTCGTCAACGTGTCGAGATGCGTTCGCATAGTGTCGATGTGCTCTGTCATCGACTTTGATGCTTCAATGTCTGCGTTCAGCTCCTCGAGCATGACAGACTGTGTCGCAATGGTCGACTCGCTGCCACCGGAACTGGGATCTTTCGGCAGGGTGAGCGGTTGGGTGTGCTCAACTCCGTTGGCAAGAAGCGTTACCTGATACTCCCCCGGGGGTGCCAACAGACGGAATCCCACGCCTGGTGGTCCGCCACCACCTTGTCCGAATTCACCGGTCCCGCTGAACCTCAGGTTCCAGGTAACACGATTGACTCCCACGGTCTTCGTACCGTCGACTGACGCGATGTGTGCGCCGTCGGAGGTCTTCCATATGCCTCCTGAAGCAGCGCCCGCGTAGTAGGTCATAGGATCGCCGGGGACACCCGCGACCGCACTCACACGATTCCCAGGTGGGCCGAGGTAGCGGTATGCAAGTTCGGCGTAGCCGTCCGGCTCGATTCTGAGTTGCGCATGCGCAGAGACGGTCAGACCGACAAATGCAGCCGTGACGAACGTTGAAGCAATGACTGCTTGGTGCAAGAAACGCATGCTCGCTACTCCCAAGTTGGTCAATCGGTCACACTGGTTTCAGAGCAAATTGCCACGTCGGACGAGCTCCAGGGCTCAAGGTTGCAGGGCCGATGCAAGTATGCGCTTGTGTTCCGAGAGTGTCCAGCCGAGGAGCGTATCGCCAGTCCGACCGTTAGGTTATGAAGAAAGACTTACGAGAACCAACCAACTCATAACCTTGCGTCATGCCAGACAACGTCTCTTTGGTCGCCATTGAACTCGGAGTATCTGCCGAACAGGTGCAGCACACCGCAAACCTGCTCGCCGATGGCGCGACCGTTCCATTCATTGCCCGCTATCGAAAGGAAGTCACCGGTTCACTCGACGAGGTGGCCATCACCACGATCCGAGATCGTCTGGAGCAGCTGGCTGAACTGGACAAGCGGCGTGGTTCCATTCTCGTATCGCTCGAAGAACGGGAGTTGCTGACAGAAGAGTTGGCGGAACGTCTTTCGAATTCGCGGTCCCTAGCGGAATTGGAGGACATCTACTTGCCATTTCGGCCGAAACGAAGAACGCGCGCGACCATCGCGCGGGAAAAGGGCCTGGAGCCACTCGCTCAACTCCTGCTTGCCCAGACAGGTGAGCGAATAGACGTCGCCGAGTACGTGAACCCGGACAACGGCGTTGCCGACGATGATGATGCGCTCGGTGGTGCCCGCGATATCATCGCTGAGATCGTGAGTGAGGACGCTGATGCACGCGGAGAGCTTCGACAACTGTTTTCCGCGAGAGCGAGGCTCACATCCACGGTGGTCAAGAAACGGCACGACGAAGCGACGAAATATAGAGACTACTTCGATTGGGGCGAGTTGGTGGAGCGAGCTCCGTCGCACCGAGTACTCGCTGTGCTGCGGGGAAGCAACGAGGGATTATTGACGGTTCATGCATGTCCCGAAGAAGCGGACGTTTTGGTCCGACTGGACAGACGCTTCGCGCGAGGTCGTGGATTTGCCGCGGAGCAGGTGCAGCAGGCAATCCGGGACGCATACAAGAGACTGCTGTTGCCGGCACTAGAGCGCGAGACGCTTAGGATTGCTAAGGCACGGGCCGACGAGGATGCCATACACATCTTCGTAACCAACGTACGCGAGCTACTGATGGCACCACCGCTGGGTGGCAAACGCGTACTCGCAATCGATCCCGGATACCGGACGGGCTGCAAAGTGGTCGTGCTCGATGCTTTGGGTACTCTCCAGGACAACACGACGATCTTCCCGACTCAGGGGAAAGGTGCGCGAGAAGAAGCAGCGCGCATGCTCCGCGAACTCGTAAAGCGTTTCTCCAGCGAGGCTGTTGCTGTGGGCAATGGGACGGCTGGGCGCGAAACGGAAGAATTCGTTCAGGGATTAAACCTTGGCATTCCCGTGATTCTGGTGGACGAGAGTGGCGCGTCCATCTACAGTGCGAGTGAATTGGCGCGCTCAGAGTTTCCCGACAAGGACGTCACCGTTCGGGGAGCGGTGTCAATCGGGCACCGTCTTCAGGATCCACTGGCTGAACTGGTCAAGATCGACCCCAAGTCGATCGGCGTTGGGCAGTACCAGCACGACGTTGACCAAGCCGCCCTCATGGTGGCGTTAGATGACACCGTTTTGAGCTGCGTGAATGCTGTAGGTGTTGATGCGAACTCGGCCAGTGCTCCACTTCTGACGCACGTAGCTGGACTGGGACCTTTGCTAGCGCACAACATCGTTGAGTGGCGTGAAACGAACGGCGCATTTCAGAGTCGCAAGGATCTACTGCGGGTGCCTCGCCTGGGCGCGAGGGCATTCGAACAGGCGGCTGGATTCCTTCGCATCAGCGGTGGCACGAATCCATTGGATCGGACCGCGGTGCATCCGGAGCGTTACGACTTGGTCGAGCGAATGGCGGGGGATCTTCGTTGTGAAGTGGATGCTCTCCTTGCGGAGCCCCATCGTCGCGAGTCCATCGAATTGGATCGCTACGTTGGCGGCGATGTTGGACGCCCCACGGTCGAGGACATCCTGGAGGAGCTGGCTCGCCCCGGGCGGGACCCTCGGCCGAAGTTCGAAGCCTTTGCGTTTGCCGATGTCCGCAAGCTGGCGGATCTCGAGCCCAACAGAGTTCTGCCTGGCATCGTCACCAATGTGACGGCCTTCGGTGCCTTCGTTGACGTCGGCGTGCATCAGGATGGTCTGGTCCACGTCAGCCAGTTGGCCGATCGGTACGTGAAGGATCCTAACGAAGTCGTTCGGGTGCGGCAGCAGGTGCGTGTTAAGGTGCTGGAGGTCGATATTGAACGGGGCAGGATCAGTCTGTCGATGCGGGGCGTGTAGCTGGTTCTGACGAATCCACCAGAGGAGGTGGGGGCGATGACCCTCTCAAGACGGAATTTTTTGGCTGGCGCGGGTGCGGCATCAGCCACGGCAATTGGTTCTATGGCATGCGGTGATGGACCTTCTTCAGAGAGCCGGGGGAAAGCCGGCACCACGCCATTCGGTGGTCCCGTTCAAGAGATTGCACCAGATCGCTTGGACCCCTGGATCGAACTCGACACCGCCGCCTTCCTTAACAACCTCGAGTTCCTTGCCGAACATAGTCAGAAACCCATAGTCGCCGTCTTGAAATGCCACGGGTACGGACTGGACCACAGGGTTGTGGGACCGCTCCTGGACCCTATGCCTCAGGTCGCGGTCTTCGCGGTCGTGACGGTAGATGAAGCCATCGAGCTTCGGGAAAGCGGAGTCCGGAAGCCCATCCTCCTCATGGGCGATTTCATGGCCTCGGCCGAGACGGAGTTGGCTGACCGCGATATCACCCTGGCTGTCTACACTCGCGACGCCCCTCAACGCTTGGCGGCGATGGCGGAGAGGACAGGCAGGGTGGTTAAGGTCCACCCGTACATCGATACTGGTTTCCACCGGCTGGGAATGGATGTTCGGGAGGCGGACTCGTGGGTCACAGAGTTGGCCGAGAGCCCTGCCGTTGAGATCACCGGGACGATGACGGAACTGACTCAGGACGTAGACTTCGACAAAGAACAGATCCGGCGCTTCGCCGAATTCGGTAGTACGATGGCCGGTAAGGGGGTGGAGTTGGGCCCGATGCACGCTGCGGCTTCAGACGCGATCGTCAAACACCCCGAAGGCATGTTCGATATGATCCGGCCGGGTAACCTGATCTATGGCATTCCGGCCAGCGCCGAGGACGATGAGGCTTCCCGCCCGGTGCGTGTGGTGTTCCGAATGAAGACCAAAGTGATTCGCATAGTGCAACTCACCGTAGGAGAAACCCTTGGCTACAACCGTGGGTTCGTTCCCGACAGGGAAACCGATGTCGCAATAATCAGCGGCGGTCGCACGGATGGATATGTGTACCGCGGAGGGGCGGGGGAAGCAGTCGCCCTGATCAATGGGGAGAAGTATCCCTTGGTATCCGACATCAACTCCAGCCACTGCTATGCCGATCTTGGCAAGAACCACGGCGTCGAACGCCTCGACGAGGTGACGCTCATCGGACCCGAAGACGGACTCCGTCCCCAGGATCTGGCTCGCATCACTGGACGTAGTCGGTATGAGAGCTTCAATATCCACGCCCGGGTGCCCAAGATCGTCGTAGGGGTCTGACCTTCCCTTAGTGGCTGGCCGAGCCAATCCGCATTCAGTCACAAAGTCTAGTGTTCCGAGAGAAGCCCCGATCGCCGCGCGGCGACCGGGGCTTCATTGGTAAGGGAAGAAAACTCCCTAAGGAATCCGCCTCCCCGGTGTCCACGGCGCACCTGCAGTTTCGAGGGCTTCCTCCAGCATCGGGAGTTCCATGTTGACAATCACATCCAAATCCAGACGAAAGAACTCAAAATCATCCTCCCCGATCTTGAGGCTCCTTCGCTGGGTTGCTGTGGGCGTCTGCCTGGTCTCCCAGTGCCCCCAAATCGCATAACCTACTCGCCCGCTGATCGACGGCGTCGATGACTCGTTCAGCCTGCCTCTGGCTCTGTCTCCCCAGAGGCGAACCTGCAGCTCTGCGAGTCGCGCGCCTAGGTCGTCCATGCGTGCAAAAAGTGCGGGATCGGCACGCGGCGTTTCGAGCAGAGCCCTACGCATGTGGCGTAGCCGCTCGTTCGCCTGTCCGAGTTCTTCGCCAGCTCCGTTCACGCGCCGCATCAATTCGCTCGCCTCGAGCTGGAATGCGGCCACTGCGTCGAAGTCCGTGCCCGGTGCCGTCGGCACGGCCTTGACCGTGAACTCCTGTGCGGTACCCAGTACCGTTACGCCCGCGCTCGAAACGAGCATCAATTCCACACTGTACGAGCCCGGCGCTACCAGTGGACCGACTGGGTCCGACGCCCACGGCGGAACGAACCCGGTTGCAGGGAAGCTCACCGGGTCAGGTGCCGGTCTACGCAGGTCCCAACTGGCGCGGTGTAATCCCTCTTTCGCGCTCCCGCTTACCCACCTGACAGGAGAACCGGAGCCGTCCCGGATCAACAGCAACACCTGTGGAGATCCCTCCACTGCCTCAGCGGAGAGCGCTTCCCAGCCGGGGAATGGCACGTCTGCGTTAGCGTCACGTAGCTCTCGCTCGGCATCTTCACGCAACTCGCGTGCTGTTTGCGGGACTTCATCGACGTAATAGGTGAACACTGCCCCGAACGGCGGGTTGGGAGCGGTGTAATCATCGCTGCCCAAGGTCGGCTTGCCGCGTGCCTGCATCGGAGTGTTTGGGACATACCACCAGGCATCTCGCACTGGGAATACTGTGCTTCCAGTCGCCAAAGCACCGGATGCGATTTCACGAAGCGACGTGTAGTCATCCAGGACGTAGAACCCTCTGCCAAAGGTGGCGCCTACCAGATCTTCATCCCGTCGATGGATCTTGATGTCTCGGAACGAAATGGTCGGGACCCCAGCACCGAGTTTGATCCAGTTGGTGCCTCTGTTGGGTGTGAAATAGACTCCGTACTCGGTGCCTAGGAATATGAGATCAGGGTTCACGTGGTCCTGCTGAACTGCCCAGACAATTGTGCCTGCCGGAAGATCCCCACTGATCGACCGCCAACTCGCCCCGCGGTCGGTGCTCTCGAATACGTAGGGGCTGAAGTCGCCTGTCTTATGAGCGTCGGCTATGGCGAAGAACGTATTCGCATCGTGCAGTGATGCTTCGGCATCGTTGATGAAGGAGAGTGCCGGCACGCCAGGGAGAGCCCCCGCAATCCGCCAGGTCGCCCCGCCGTCCTCGGTGACTTGGATCATACCGTCATCGGTTCCGATGAGCAGCACGCCTTCTACAAGTGGCGATTCCGTTATGGTGGTCAACGTTGCGTACTTCGACATGGCGCCGTTGTCATACAGCGCGTCCACACTCCACACCCGGTCCATCAATTCCAACTCGTATCGGTTGCGGTTGGTCGTGAGATCGCCGCTGATCGGAGTCCACGAGTCGCCGCGGTCGTTGCTGCGCCACAGCCGTTGTGATCCAAAGTAGAGTCTGCTCGAAGAGTGCGGGCTTACGAGAATGGGTGAATCCCAGTTCCAACGCTCTGGAGGATCGCCCTGGGCCGGCTGCGGCTGAATGCTCAGGGCTTCTTCGCTGCGCCGGGAGTGCCGGTACAGGTCTCCCTGCTGCGTCTCGAAGTAGAGAGTCTGTGGGTTTTCCGGATCGAACGCGACACCGTAACCGTCGGCGCCCATTGGAACGTACCAGTCGCGATTGCGAACTCCTTCGATGTTTGTGGTTCTGGAGGGACCGAACAGTGTCCCCAGATCTTGAGCGCCACCGAGGATGTTGTAGAAGGGCTCGGAGTTGTCGAGGGCGACCTTGTAGTACTGGGAAACCGGCATGTTCGGGAAATGGCGCCAGGTAGTGCCGTCATCAAAGGTTTCGTACAGACCGGCATCGGTTCCGGCGAGCAGGTGATCTCCGTTCTTCGGGTCTATCCACAACGCATGGTTGTCGCTGTGTTTCTCCCGTCCAGTTCCCAGGTTGTTGAAACTTGCTCCGCCATCGCGTGTTACCTGGAAGAACACATCCATTTGATATACGGTATTTGGGTTCTGCGGGGAGGCTTCAATCTCCTGATAGTAGTGCGGTCCCGTACCCCCAGACGTGTAGGAGTTGCGACGCTCCCAGCTTTCACCCTTGTCTCGTGATCTATAGAAGCCGCGTTCATCCGCGTTGGCTTCGATCGTTGCATACACCAAGTCCGGATCCGCGGCCGTCACTGTAAGTCCAATCTTGCCCATGTCACCGCTCGGAAGCCCGCGACTCATCTTGCGCCAGGTCTCACCGCCATCCAGTGACTTGTGGATGCCCGAATTTGGGCCACCCCCCAGGAGCGACCAGATGTGACGTCGGCGCTGATACGCCGCCGCGTAGACAACATCGGGATTGCATGGGTCGAATTCCGCATCGGTAACGCCAGTGTTCTCATCTATCTCGAGCACCAGTGTCCAGGTCTCGCCGCCGTCGGTCGTCTTGTACAGACCGCGGTCCCCACCGGCTGCCCACAGCGGGCCTTCGGCCGCGACGAATACCACATCACCGTTTCGCGGATCAATGAGGATCTTCCCTATGTGTTGCGACTCTCCTAGCCCCACATTCTCCCACGAACCTCCCCCATCTCGGCTTCGATAGACGCCGTCTCCCCAACCGACATGGCGTCCACTCACGTTCTCGCCTGTCCCTACCCAGATGACGTCGGGATTGTTGGGGTCAATCGCTACGGTACCGATCGAATAGGATGCCTGGTTGTCGAAGACCGGCGTCCACGTGATACCGGCATTGGTGGTCTTCCAGAGACCGCCGGAACCCACGGCCACGTACCATGTGGTCGGATTGGTGGGGTGGACGGCGATATCGGCGATCCGGCCGCCCATGACCGCCGGTCCGATTTCGCGTAGCCTCAGGCCGGAAACTGCCTTCTCGATTTCGGCCCTATCCAATGCTTGGGCTGCGACTTTCGTACCGAGGAGCAATGGGCTCACGAGAAGGATGACTAGGCCTAGTTGGATCGACCGTTTGAACATGGTACTTCCTTCCAAATGCGAGGGTGATCGAGGTGTAAGTGTCCCTGCCGGTTCTCGTATTTCCCAGGTACGTGTCTGTCGTTCGAGCTAGACTAATTCCGATGCGAACATTTCGTAAGAGGGGGGCCTGAATCGCGCTCTGGAGCAACAGGTGTACAAGAGGCTACCTTGAAAAGAAGGTTCGGGGCTTGTTCCGGATCCAGGCTAAATCCCTCTACAAGTCAAAGAAGTGATTCTGAATGCCCGCGAAGGAGGATCTGTATGAAAGTGTCGACATTCGTGATAGCTCTGTTTGGGGTGTTTGTCTTTGCTGCCGGTCTACCCGAGCAAAGTCTTGGTCAGGAGCGCGATGTGAATCCAGCGCCGGACCGAGCGGGGCAGGGCGAAGGTCCTTTCGAGCGTCTGATAATCCGCGGCGCCACAGTGATCGACGGAACAGGGGCACCTCCGGTTAGCCCGGTGGACATTGTAGTAGAGGGCAACAGGATCGTCGATATCAGGGTCGTTGGCGCACCCGGAGTGCCGATCAAAGAAGAGCGGCGGCCCGGGGAGGCTACGCGAGAACTGGACGCCACAGGCATGTATATCATGCCCGGGTTCATCGACACCCACGTGCACTGCGGTGGTGTACCCAAGGCGCCCGATGCCGAATACTTCTACAAGCTCTGGATGGCGCACGGCGTCACGGCGGTACGCGGTGTCCCCTGCGGTTCGTTCGAATGGGGGTTGAGCGAGAGGGAGCGGAGCGCGAACAACGAGATCGTTGCTCCTCGCCTCTTCCTGTACAATACGCCGGGCTCGGGTTGGGATCGTGGTCCGGTCCATACTCCTGAGCAAGCGCGCGAGTGGGTTCGCTGGGCGAAGGAAGCGGGCATTGACGGCGTCAAGGTATTCAACCGGCCACCGGACGTTATGGAGGCGCTCCTGGATGAGGCCAACCAACAGCAACTCGGGTCTATGGCACATCTGGCCCAGACAATGGTGGCCGGAGTCAACGCCATCGACGCCGCACGCATGGGCCTCGGCCAAACAACACATTTCTACGGTCTCTTCGAGTCGTTGTACAGAGATTTCGATGTACAACCCTGGCCCGTGGAGATGGTATACAATGACGAGTATCACCGGTTCGGTCAGGTGGCGCGGCAGTGGAACCTGATTCACGAACCGGGCAGTGACGAGTGGAACGCCCTGATCGATGAGTTCCTCGAGTTGGACTTCATCCTCGACCCAACATTTCAGATCTACTCGGCTGGGCGTGACGTGATGCGGGCCCGTACCGCGGAGTGGCATGAGAACTACACTCTGCCCTCGCTGTGGGAGTTCTACCAGCCAAGCCGCGAAAACCACGGTTCCTACTTCTACGACTGGACCACCTGGGACGAGGTGGCGTGGAAGATGTTCTATCGCCGCTGGCAGGAATTCGTGGATGACTACAAAGACGCCGGCGGTCGTGTGACGGTGGGCTCCGACGCCGGATTCATCTACAGTACCTACGGTTTCGCGAATATCCTGGAGATGGAGATGTTGCAGGAAGCCGGGTTCCACCCGCTCGAGGTGATACGCGCGGCGACGCTGCATGCCGGTGAGAGCCTTTACGAGCCTCTTGGCCGACGCCCGGAGATCGGAGCAGTCAGGCCGACCTACCTGGCTGACTTTGCGATCGTTGAAGAGAATCCCATCCAGAACCTCAAGGTTCTCTACGGCAACGGCACCCCGAGGCTGAACGACGAGACCGGCGAGGTCGAGCGTGTCGGCGGCATCAGGTGGGTCATAAAAGACGGCATCATATACGACGCCAAGGAACTCCTGGCCGATGTAGCCCGGATGGTTGAAGAGCAGAAGGCCGCTCGAGGAACCACGGAGCAGTAGACGCAGCTAGGGTGTTTGGGGGCGGCGCTCTTGCCGCTCCCAGTCCCTGAAACCCGGCGGCATGTGCGCTCACCCCCCCCCAATTCCCCAGCGGCATGCGCGGCATATGCCGCATCCGTACATATGCCCCTGATGCCGCATGTCCCCCGATGCCGGTGGTGTGAAACCATCTCCCCCAAACCTTCGTACAGGTATTCTATACGAGCTTATATAGACAATCGACAGGAGTCCCGAGATGCCTGACGGAAAGTCCGCCTTGGTACGCGGCACCCTCGACATGCTGATCCTGAAAACACTCTCGCTTCAGCCGATGCATGGCCTCGGTATCTCGAACCGGATCGAGCAGATAACGGATGGCGTTTTCAAGGTCAAGCCAGGCTCGCTTTTCCCGTCTCTCAAGCGCATGGAACAAGAGGGTTGGATCGACGGAGATTGGCGCGAATCGGAGAACCGCAGGCGGGCGAAGTACTACGAACTCACTAAGGCTGGACGCGCGCGCTTGGGTGAGGAGAAACAGAACTGGGGCCAAGCGGTGTTGGCGATCACCAAGGTGCTGGAAACCGGATAAGGACCGATCATGCCCATACTGCCACGTCTTAGAAACACCTGTCGGTCGCTTTTCAGGAAGACAGAACTCGATTCTGATCTGGATGAAGAGCTGCGTAGCTATTTGGACCTGCTCACCGACCAGAAGATCAGGGAAGGGGTTGATCCCGACGAGGCTCGTTCCACGGCGCGAGCGGAACTCGGCAAGATCGGACGCGTGAAAGAAAACGTTCGCGAGCGACGGCTCGGCGTATCGATAGAGACATTCATGCAGGATATCAGGTACGCATTCCGAGGTCTTCGCAAGAACGCCGGCTTCGCCGCTGTGGCCATTTTGATTCTTGCGATCGGAATTGGCGCAAGCTCGGCGCTGTTCACCACGATCCACTCGGTTCTGCTGAGTAGCATACCCTACGATGCGCCGGAGAGCCTGGTGGTCGGCCGAAAGACAATTCGGGGCGTCCAAAGTGGTCCCTTATCGCGCGTGAACTATCTCGACTACAGGGAGATGAACAGGACGTTCGACCAGCTTGCGGCGATCGGCTGGGGAACGATGGAAGTCACGATGACGGGTGGGTCGCGCCCTGAACTTCTGCAGGCTACGGCTGTGACATGGAATCTGTTTGATGCGCTCAGGGTGGAGCCGGTGCTGGGGAGGTCTTTCGCACTGGAGGACGAGACGTCGGGCGACGGGAGCAGCATTGTGATTGATTTCGGCGTCTGGCAGAATCGGTTCGGTGGTGATCCCGGCGTGGTCGGCAGGACGATACACCTCGACGGCACTCCATACGTTGTCATCGGAGTTGTGCCGCGGGGGTTCCGGTTCCTGTTTGACGTGGATGTATGGCTCCTCATCAGTGACGATTTCCCGATCGATACGCGCCGAGACGCACACAGCCTACTAGCTGTGGGCCGAATGAACGACGGGGTCGGAATCGAACAAGCCACGGCGGATCTCGGGACCATCGCCTCCGGGCTCGCCGAAGCGTATCCGGAAGCCAACGCGGCAAAGAGCATTGTTCTGACCGATCTCCATCAGTACCTGGTGCGTGGGGTCAGTCTCAACCTCCAGCTTTTGATGGCAACCACCGTGCTCGTGTTGCTCATTGCGTGTGCCAACGTCGCCGGCCTGCTCCTGGCGAGAGGTGAACGTCGTATGCCCGAGATAGCAATGCGCGGTGCGCTTGGGGCGTCCAGGCTCAGACTCGTTCGCCAACTCCTGACGGAAAGCGTCGTACTCACGGCTGTAGCGGGTATGCTGGGGATCGCTGTGGCGTGGGTCCTTCAAGTTGGCCTGCTGCATCTTCTCCCAATCGGTGGGCTCGGATTTGACAGTCCTGTCGTGAACGGTGCTGCGCTGAGCTTCACACTTCTCGTGTCGATCTTGTGTGGCGTGGTGGTTGGTGTTGTGCCAGCGCTACGTGGTTCGGCCTCGCATCCAGCCAGACAGTTGGGATCTACGAAGATCAACTCACAAACCCGCCGCAACACGCGATTGCAGAACAGCTACGTGGTGGTTCAAGTTGCGATCTCGATAGCCTTGCTCGTGGGCTCGACTTTGCTCATCCGAAGTCTTGCGCGACTCTCGGCGGTGGACCTTGGATTTTCGGCACAGGGCCTTCTTTCGGGAGAGGTCAACGTACAGCCCGACAAATACCCGACAGATACCGAACGTGCCCTGTTTTTTGCGTCGCTGTTGGATGAAGTAGAGTCGCTGCCCGGAGTTTTGTCTGCCGCGCTCACGAGCAAGATGCCACTTCGCGCGCTCGGCACCGATTGGCCCACCTGGCCCGCCGACCAACCGCAGCCGGCGAACCAGGATGCCTTCATGCCGATGGCGCGGTGGGTGAGTCCAGGGTACTTCGAGACTATGGGGATGTCGCTGCTCGGCGGCCGAGACATCGATGCATCGGACGACCCAAGCAGCGCGCCTGTGATCGTGCTGAGTGAATCGGCAGTTCGAGGGATCTTTGGAGACGCCGACGCGATCGGCAGAGAAGTACGCGTTGCGTTTGGACCGATCCAAGATCCGATCCAGGTGGTCGGTGTGGTAGCCGATGCGCGCTTGAACGGTCTGCGTCGTACCCCGGATGCAGCTATGTACATGTCGGCTTCCCAGTTTGGGGCTAACCGAATGTGGCTGGCTGCTAGAACGTCTGGCGATCCAGACAGACTTACAGTACCAATCAGCGAGTTGGTGCAACGGAAAGATCCAGACGTCGTCTTTTCCGAACCGGTCAGCATGGCAACGGTGGTAGGTCGATGGCAGTCAGGCTTTCGCGTGGTTGTAACCGCTCTGACTCTTTTCTCTGCAGTCGCGCTGGTCCTGACCGTGGTGGGACTCTATGGCGTGTTGGCCTACAACGTGAGTCAACGTACCAACGAAATCGGCATCCGCCTCGCGGTAGGTGCATCGAGCGGGAGTCTGATCGGGATGGTTCTCCGTCAGGGGTGGAAGATGGTCGGGCCCGGGCTAGTGCTTGGCTTGGCTGCGGTCTATCCGGTGACGTTGTTGATTCGTCCGTTGCTTTTTGCGATTGAGCCGCTCGATCCCCCGGCTCTGGCAGGTGCTATCGGTGCAATCGCGGTCGTGACCACCTTGGCCGCGTTCCTGCCTGCGCTTCGAGCCACACGCGTGAATGTGGTGGATGTACTTGGGAAGCCATAAGGCCGAAGAGAAGTAGACATATTCCCGTCCCAAGGCCCCGCCCAAAATCCGGGTGGGGCCTTCGTGTGTGTTCGACTCTTCACTCAACGATCATGCGGATGTTGTCCGTCTGTGGTGCCGGCATGTGAGAAGCGTATCTTCCACGACAACGTGGTCGAATCCCTCCCGGCAAGGAGTGAAACGCATGACGGCCTGTAAGAACTGCGGTGTGAGTGTGGGCCTGTTCTCCCGGAAGAAAGTGAGAATAGATGCCGACACGGTGGAGATCTACTGCGCAGAATGTTCCTCTATGCTCGTCGATGCGACCACGCCTATGTGGGAGTCTCCGGAGTCGCGCCTTTTGGCGGCCGTTCCCGATTTTCGGGGGAATCCCAACATCCTCGTCTACAGCGGAGAACCGGACGACGGCGAGGCTCTCATCCGAGCCGTCGATCTCTCGCGTCGTGAGGTGTTGTGGGAGCGTCCCCTCAAACATGAGGATTTCGAGGAAGCCCGCTACGGTCAACACGATGGAAGAACCGTGTTCTCAGACCGTGAGAACACTCTCTTTGTTGTTGATGCAAAGACCGGTGCGACAATTTGGGAGAAGCCGCTCGCCGCAGGCCTGCACGCATCGCCGCGGTTCCGAGCCGGAAGAGGGTTGCTCGTGATCACAGGCGACCGAAAGGCCGCCTATTACGACCTTGCCTCAGGCGAGGTTCTGGAGAATCGGGCCTTGGCTTCTCAGGATGAAGCTGAATCCCTGCTCGACGAGTGCGTTCAGTCCATAGACGACTCATGGGATTCCGTGGTATGCGGTGAAGTTCAGTTCGAGCAGCTGAGTGAGCTGATCGTGAACACTGAGATCGATTCCGGCTACCCGCGAGCGGACCTGAAACTGTCGGCATCACGGACGGTTGGATTGGAGCCGACCTCCATGGTAAGCGGCTTGAGTCTGCAAACAGAATGCAGAACCAGAACTGTGTTCGACTCCGCGGGGACGCACGAGCAGGAGCTGTTCACTCTGAGTGTCGAAGGCTGGGAATTCGGCAGCTACTGCGGTATCGTTGGCGACAAGCTCGTATGCTGGGGCTCGAGTGAGTGGGGTGACGATACCACCGTGGGTGTATTCGTCTTCGACCCGACCACGCTCAACTTGGAAGGGCATGTCGCACTTGGCACCAGCGACAGCTCTCCGGATTACGCGTATTCTCTCGGTGACTACCTGTGCCTCTCCGTGGACTTGGTGGAGGAAGACGAGGTTCAGGCATCTGTGTTTGTGTACGACGTGAAACTTGGCCGGATGATGATGCGCGTTTCGGACGGCAGAGTGTATCCGGGCGACCAAGGCGAGTTCACCGAGCAACTCTAACATCGAGCATTCGTGGAGAACCAAAGATGAGGTTGTTTCCCCGTCCTGGAGCCATCGCGCGAACACGACAGTGCATAATGGGCTATTCCGCCATTCTGTTGATGATTCTCGCCAGCTGTGACTCCCCCCCTGGCGTAACACTCGTCGATTCTCACAGCGGACATCCAATAGAGGGCGCTCTGGTGTTCGGGGTAGGTGAGCTGTCGGTTTTCCGTTCGGACGCCAACGGGAAGGTGATATTCCCCACAGGCTACGGCGAGTCGGGCATTGCAGTTCACGCAAAGAATTACCAGCAACTGGTGTTACATGGGGAATATGCTTCGGGTGAGGTCCGCCTGCTCTATGACGAACGTCTCGAGAATCCAGGGGAATCCCAACTGGTGTTCGACAGGGCGGATACCCTCCGCGGCACGTATGGGCCCTACCGCCAGAACAACGACATAAGATCCTACGATCTCGACGTCACGGTGGGCGTAGACTCGGGCTTCCTGTTAGGAAGCAACAAGATCCAATTCGAAATGGTTGAAGACGGCGACCGCATTCAGCTCGACCTGTACGAGAACATGGACATCGATAGCGTCGTCTTTCGAGGCGTCCAGCTTTCTTACTCCCGGGAATTCAATGCGGTGTTTGTCGACTTCCCGGAGACTCTCCGCCAGGGCGCCACATATGAAATCGACTTCCACTACTCCGGTTTCCCGGCTGAAACGGGTCGTTTTGGTGGGTTGACGTTCAGCGAAGATTCGCTGGGTAATCCGTGGATCTTCACTGCATGTCAAGGGATCGGAGCTAGCGTCTGGTGGCCGAACAAAGATCAACAGCCCGACGAAGTCGACAGCATGACCATCAGCGTAACGGTTCCTTCCGAGTTGATGGATGTCTCGAACGGCAGGCTCGTTGAAGTGCGTGACCTGGGTGACGGCACCACCAGGTATCGGTGGAAGGTCCACTACCCCATCAACAACTACTCGGTATCCCTCAACATCGGCGACTACACACAGTTCTCCGACACGCTGGGTGAGCTGACGCTCGACTACTTCGTACTGCCGTACCATCTGGATGATGCGAGGAGACAATTCGCGCAGGTGAAACCGATGCTGCAGTGCTTCAACGACCGGTTCGGTGATTATCCGTTCCCGAAAGACGGCTACAAGCTGGTTGAGGTCCCGTACTCAGGAATGGAACACCAGAGCGCGGTCACGTACGGCAACCTTTTCAGAAACGGATACCTCGGCCGGGACTGGACCGGCGTGGACATAAGCCCACGGTTCGACTTCATTATCATTCACGAGAGCACCCACGAATGGTTTGGCAACAGCGTCACGGCCAACGACGTCTCGGACGCATGGATCCACGAAGGGTGGGGAACATATCTGGAAGGTGTGTACGTGGAGTGTCTCTGGGGATACGATGACGCGCTCACCTATCTGAACGGGTACCAGGCTAAGGTTGCGAACGAGGAGCCCATCATTGGCCCCACTGGTGTCAACCACTGGCCGACTCAAGATCAGTACTTCAAGGGCGCGCTCTTCTTGAATACTCTCCGTCATCTGATCGACGACGATGAGACTTGGTGGGCTCTCCTACGAGACTACACGGAATACTTCAAGTACCAGAATGTCTGGACGACAGATGTTATCAACTTCTTCAACGAACGCCTGGATCGGGATCTCCGGCCCGTCTTCGAGCAGTACCTCTACTACCCTTCGCTTCCGGTTCTGGAGATCAGGTCTGAGGGCGACGCAGTGGGCTACCGTTGGCGGACCGACGTAGATGATTTTGACATGCCACTGAAGATTTGGGTGGGCGATGACACCCACACCATCTACCCGACCGCTGAGTGGCAATCGGAGGCGCTGAATGGAACAGCGTTGGAAGACTGGCGTCCAGCGACGGATCTATTCTACATCGAGGTGCGAAGGGACGGTTAGGAGTGCGTCGCAGGGCAGCGCGCGAAAGCGCGCACGATGTTTGGCCTGCATGGTTTCTGTGTGTGGTGTCGCTACCGGCCTCCCGTCAAATTCCACAGCGAGGACGACGAGTGCAAGAAGCCGGTGCGTCCCGGTTGCGTTGGCCGAACGGAGCGTCACCCAACCCTCGTTCTGATGATCTTGGCTACCACGCCGGATGCAGTGGGATCGGGGCACCGGACAAACTCGGTCGTCACACCGTCCGGGTCTATCTCCTTCTCGTAGGCCGTGCCTTCGTACGTCCAATCCAATGTGCCACCGTATTCGAGCACGCGCAGAAACCCGTTCATCGAATCCATCAACCAGACGCAGATCTGTCCTTTGTCATCCGGGTAGGTCCACCGGTCTCCGGGCTTGTGACCCCAGCCACATCCGTCGGATGGCCCTTCGACGATCTCGATCGCCCAGGAATATCGGCGTCCTTCCTGAACCATGGCCTCCGGTTCATCCGGAGCCGCAGGGAATGCGATCATCCCGGCCGCAGCGCATCCAGCCTTCGAGCAGAACCCTCGTCGGTCCATGTTCATTTTCCTCTCCATTATCGCGAGTTCGCTACACCAAGTATCAACGGTGCTGATCCGGCTGTCCAGCGGCACGCTTGACGGAGTCCCCGCGATGGGTTTCTTTTGCGAAATCAACGCAGCGACGCCCATGCCCTACCTTACAGCCGCGGCGAGCACTGATGGCCTAAAATCCGTCGTTACGCAACCATCGTTTCCATCACCATCTGACGGGGTGATATCATGATCGAAGTGTACGACAACGACGTTGACGTTCTTGTGGGTGCGATCACCGAAGAGCAACTTCAATTTCTGATTGACGAACTGGAGGAGACGTCAACCAGGGATCAGGACTACTACCTGGACGCGGAGATGCTGGACATGCTCGAAGCGGCCGGGGGCGACGACGCAATGATGGAAATGCTCCGCGGCGCCCTCGGAGACCGTGAAGGGGTGGAGATACGTTGGGAACGGAAGTGACCGGTCGACGACGATCGGGGTTGGGAGTGAGGTGATGGAACCGGCTGCTCGACAGGCAAGTCGGTCTCTGCCAGTTCCCTAGTCAAGTACCACCTGCCGGATCTCTGTCAGGATCGACGCGGCGAAAGCGTGTCAAAACCTCGGCTGCGATGCTGACTCCCACCTGGTCTTCCTCATCGACCACCGCGTGGGCTCCTGCCACGTCCAGTTGCCAGCGGTGCACGTGGTATCGCGCTCTCACGATGATGAAGGTGTTCGGGGCAAGGCCTCGCACGCGTCGGACAACCAACCTTGCCGTACTTGGGTCGGGGAGCGTGACCACAACTGCCACAGCAGTGTTCACATGAACGCGCTCCAACACCTCCTCGCGGGTGGCGTCACCGATGTAGGTCTCCAGTTCGTACGCCAACGCTGCGTCAGCCGTGCGGGAGTTCAATTCCACGACAACGATCTTGTGGTGCGGCTCGGTCATGATTGCCTCGGCAACACGTTGGCCCGCCGGTCCGAATCCCACGATTACCAAGTGCCCCGAGAGGGTGTCCGAAAGCCGATCCTCCTGCGGGTGCGCCAGGGTGTTTTCACAGGTGGTCAATCGCCGCCCGATCAATGTGGCCAACTGCGGTGCCGCTGCCATCAGGTACGGCGTCAGGAACAGCGTAACGACCAGGGCGGCCACGATGAGGTTGAATATGTGTGGTCCAATCAGTTGTCCATCCTGCGCGACAGAGGCAACAACCAGGGAAAACTCCCCTACCTGAGCCAGCACGACCCCGGTTGCCAACGATTGGCCGAGTGGACAGCGGAACAGCCGGACTACGCCAGTCGTAATTGCAGTCTTGCCTACCACGACTGCTGCCACAAATCCAACGAGCACAAGCCAGTTCTCGGCCGCCCATGCCGGGTCGCTCAGCATGCCAATGGAACTGAAGAACAGGGTCACAAAGAGTGTCCGCAACGGGACTATGTCGGACCGGATTTGCGTTGCGTACGGTGACTCAGCAAGAAGCATCCCTGCGAGAAACGCGCCCAGTACCGGGGAAAACCCGACCGCGTGTGATGCCCATGCAGCTCCAACCGCGGTTGCGATAGCAAGCAGGATGGGCACATCGCGGTTTTGGGCAGCCGCCTTCGCGTTGAGAAGACGGGGAAGCACATAGTTCAGGAATACGTGGAGGGTGCTGACGAGTACGACACCCAGAGCTATCGCGCGACCTATCGCCCACCCCACCTGGGCCGGCCCGCTTCCCCCACTCAGAACGGCTACCAACAGCATGATCGGAACAACGGCGATATCCTGGAGCAGCAGGATGCCCAGCGCATCTCTCCCGTGAACCGCGTCCAGCTCCGCGCGCCCGGCAAGCAGGCGAACTACAGCGGCCGTGCTGCTGAGAGCGACCATGGCGCCGACCGCCAACGCAGCACCGCCCTCGAGCCCAAGAGCAAGAGAGATTGCAGCGGTCGCCAGCCCCGTCAGGAGCACTTGGAGCGATCCTCCTCCGAGCGCTACTGGCCCAACGGACCTCAGCGTCCGCCACGAGAACTCGAGGCCAATTGTGAACAGAAGGAGTGCGACTCCGAGGTCTGCGATCGACGCTACCGCCTCGTGACTCGGCAGTAGATCGAGTGCGTTGGGGCCTAGGAGTGTGCCCGCCAGCAGGTATCCGAGCAGGGGACTCTGCTTGAGGCGATCGAACAGTCCGCCGAGGGCCATTGCCGCGATGAGGAGGATCAGTATGTCGAGCAGCGCTGTCCAGAGATCCAATGTGTCAGACTCCGAGTATTGGTGTCGTCGAGCTGTAATCCCTCAAGCAAGGCTAATGGCATCAAAGAGGTTTGACCATTCCGGTTCACTGGAACTCCACGACATCCCGCGCGGTATCACCTTTGACCATATGTTTGGCAGAGGCTCGCCATGAAGAGACGAATGAAGCTGTTGGTTCCACTCATCTGCACATCGGCGTATCTGGCGGTAGGCTGTGCGGTGCGCAGAGAGGGCATTCAACCCGATCCGCCCATTTCCACTGATCGTATCATTCCGTCCGAACTCCAGGGTGTTGCCGCAGACAATGCGTACGACATTGTGCAGCAGTTGCGACCTCAGTGGCTTCGAGTACGGGGCCCGACGTCCTTAATGGAACCCCAGGGAGAGCTGCCGGCGGTGTACGTGGACAATGTCAGGTACGGCGACTTGGAAGTTCTACGTGATATCCCACTCATCGAGATACGGGAACTCCGGTTCATCAACGGACCGGACGCTACCAACAGATGGGGGACGGGAGTGGTTGCAGGTGTGATTGAGGTGATCAGAAAGGCGAAACGCTGAAGAAAAGGTGGCCAAGGCTTTCGCCATGGCCACCCCTGGTACTGCCTACCTCCTGTGCCCTTTCCCTAGTTTCCCGGAGGGCTGGCAACCGGTCCAAAGCCGGACCAGTTTTGCGCCAGCACCTTGTTCATATCCCAAAGACAAGAAATCTCGGTGCTCACGAGATTTCCGTCTTCATCATACGGGCTCGCAGGGGAAAAGAAGTCCATTTCCGTCTGCGGCGGGATGAATGTTGGAACAAACGAGCTCGTTCCAGTGGACGTCTCGTCGATGTTGGGATTCGTGTTGATCTCGTCCTGCGACATTGGGAGCCGGATTCCCAAATCGGTCATCCTGCGTCCCTCGAGCATCATCATCTCCTGACGAGCCAGGAAGAGTGCGTGCAGCAGGGATTCATGCTCGGTATCCGCAATCGCCCTGATGCTGTCAGCGTCGAGCGACGTGTACGAGACCGTCGGCGTGCTGACAATCCCCGGTCGAGTCAGGACCAAACCCGCTCTGTACGGGCTGCTGGCGTCAGCGCGCACTAGGATCGATGCATCGTGCGGGCGCTCTGACATGTCGTCGTTGAGCCTCGGATCGTTGTCGTCGAAGCTCTCGAATGGCCGTGAAAGGGACAGTTCGATCGCCAAAGCGATCCGCTCGCGGCCACCGGGCCAGTCCCCTTGTGAAAACGCGACTTCGGCCAGGATGAGGTGCATCTCCTCAGCCTTGGACATGTAGATAGGCGCCTCGCGGGCCGTGAACTTCGGATCCAGGAAATCCAGGCGCGGGAGCGGCTGCATCTCCTTGATGGTGCGCGTGTAAAGGAACGTGAATGGACCGTTGGTGACCGTCGTTGGGTCGTAACCCACGCCGAACGCATATTCGGGGTCCGATGCCAGCACGGCCCCTGCCGCTGTCTGGGCGGCGCCGGCATTGCCGGCCAGGTGATTCGCACGTGCCAGGGCCGCCGTAGCTGCGTCGGCGAACTCGGTGCCCGCGATCGACTGTGCCGCGGAAAGCTCACCGAGTGCAATATCCAGCAACGCCGCGCTGGTGACCGGCGTTCCGTTCGTGTCGGTCGGAACTGCAACGAACCGTTCGGCCATCAGGAGATAGGCCATCCCCCTGTAGTACCGGGCTTCCCCGATCTGCTCGTCCGTAGCTGTTTCGTCGTCCGGTACGATTTCGTCGAGGACGAAATCGCTCAGAGCCCGGAGTTCCTGCAACCACGCATACGATCTGCCAAGTCGGCTGACAAGTTCGGGTGTGACTCGACGTGCGTCATCATAAGCCTTGTCGATTCCGGTGCCGCGAATCTGGTAGTTGTCGCTGACGCATTCAGGATCCACCGGATTGATGGCCCTAGCGAATTGCGCGCGCAGTCCTGGCAGCAGGGCAGCCGTCGGCTCATCGGACATGGCCAGGTCTTCGTCGGTCGTGGCCGGGTTGTTCACCGCTGTCGGATCCAAATAGTCACAACCGGCCAGGCCCAACACCGCTACCGCGGCGATCACCCAACCGTTGCGAAATCTGTGTCTCGTCGATCTAGTCATGGCACTTCCTCTTGTTTCTCCTGAAGATTTCGGTTGTCGGGTGAATACCATTAGAATCCTACTTCCACACCAAATCTGAACTGCCGCGACGGGGAAAGCGTGACGCTCGACTCACCGCCGAGGGCCAGGTTGCCGCCAGCGCGGACACCGTTCAGTTCGGGGTCGATCATCGGGTTCTTCGACCAGATCTTCAGGTTCCTGATGCTGCTGTAGATGACGGCCCTGTCGAAACCGAACTTGGCGGCGACGTCCTGCGGAATATTGTATCGCGCCGAGACCTGCCGCAGCTTCAGCCAGTCACCGTCACACAGGAGATGGCTCATGGCGTCGCTATACCAGTATGGGCCAAGTTCGTTGCCATCTTCATCGTACTGCGTTGGCCACTCCCATCCTTCCTCGATCAATTCGCGGCGGAAGACGCCGTTGTACTGAGCCCAGGCCGAACCCCAGTCAAACACCTGGTGACCGGTAGCCCAGTCTGCACTGGCTGAGAAAGTGAGGTTGTTGAACAGTGTGACGGTAGTGTTGAGACTACCGGTCTTCGTGGGAATCGAGCTCGAGCCGCTGAAGGCCAGCGAATCGGAGTCATAAAACCCGTCATTGTTTGAATCGTACGGTGTCCTGACGCGCCATTCGCCCACAGGATGCCCCACTTCAACGTACTGGATGTCGCGGGAGCCGCCGGGCAAGAAGAACGGTGCCTGCCCGCCCAGGTCGGTGACTAGGTTGTCAACCGTGTTATAAGTAGCTCCGACGTCCCAGCGGACTACGTCGCCGGTCAGCACGGCGAGGTTCAACTCCATCTCGATCCCGGAGTTGGTGATCTCACCCACGTTTCGGAGTTGAGCCCCCAGGCCGGTGACCGGCTGCTCGGGCACGAACATCATGGCGTCGGTGGTCTTTGCATCGAAGTACGTGAACTGCATCGACACCCGCTGGTCCAACAACGCGATATCGATTCCGGGCTCGATCGTCGTCACGACTTCCGGACCCAGGTCGGTGTTGCCGGGATTGGCGAACCGTGCGGCGCTTTCGCCACGGAAAGCGGTGGCGGCAAAGGAACGGTCGCGCAGGTAGGGCTCCGGAAACTTTCCGGTCTGCCCGTACGCGAACCGCAACTTCATCGTGTTGATCAAACCACCGAGGGCTTGCTGGAAGAACACTTCGTCGGAGAGGATGTAGCTTGCTCCGAATTTGGGATAGGCTTCTACCTGGACATCGTCACCAAAGGTTGAGTTGGCGTCGAAGCGCATACCGGCGTTCAGGAACAGGCGGTCGCCGAGGCCCACTTCCTCCTGGAAGTAGAAACCACCGTTGAAGATCTCGGTGTTGGTTTCAAACGCATCGATGGTGCCGGCTTCATCAAATTCCGGTGCACCCGGAAGTGCGAAATCGGTGCCGTCTATCCCCGTGACACTGACGTCGTCCCGGAAGCCCTGCATGCCGAAAGTGAAATCTGAGGTGATCGTTCCCTCGTACGGGTAGCTGAACGTTCCCCCGAGGTCGAGGGTGGCGGAACTAAAGTCACGCTGGTACCTGTAGATGTTACCGTTCCCGTTGTTGATCACGGTAGCTCCGAGCGGGGAGAACTGGCGCTGCTGGCTGTTCCGGTAGTCCAAACCCACGGTACCACGGGCGGAGAAAATCTGGGAATGCCGGTAGTCAAACCCCATGCCAAAGCGGAATCTGTTCACCTGCTCATCGATTTCAGGCAACAGGAATACGCGCTGGGCGTCCTCGAAATTGTCCTCGCCGGAGAAGTAGAATATGTCTCCGACCTCGAAGCTGGTCAGCGGGTCGGCGATCGACGTCCCGTTGAAGATTCGGGCGAACTTATTGCGCGTGTAGTTCGCATTGAACGTGATCCCGAGCTTGTCTGTCACATCGGCCTGTACCGAACCTCGAAGGTTCACGAGGAAAGCGTTGTTCTTGGGCTGAACTCCGTCGTTGTGCTGAAGCCGGCCGCTGACGCTGTATACGATGTCTTCACGGCCGCCGTTCACACCCATGTAGTAATTTTGGTGGTGCGCGTTCCTGAAGAAGTTGTTCCGGAGCCACTGGTCGTCAAACCACGGTTCATTGACAATGTCAGGGTCGATGTCAGGGTAGATCGTCCCAGTGTCGAAGATGTACTTGAGTTCGGGCTGGTCGAAACCCTGCTCTATCCTTGCCGTGACCCTGGGCGCTCCGGGGCTGCCTCGCTTGGTGAAGATCTGGATAACGCCGGTAGCCGCGTCTGAACCGTACAGGGTACTTGCTGCACCACCCTTGGTGATTTCGACACGTTCGATATCGGTAGTCACCAGGTCGGCGAGCGCCGACGACTGCTCACCACCGGTGCCGCCCGCGGTGGCGTCGTCGTTGTCAACGCGGACGCCGTCGATGTAGATGACTGGAGTCTGGCTGCCGAAAACGCTGGTCACGCCGCGGAAGTTGATCAGGCCGGACGTGCCGCCCTGAGCGGACGTCGCGTTCACGGTTCCGCCGGCGACCTTGCCTTGGAGTAGCTCGGCGATGTCAGACACCGGAGCTTCTCTCAGTTCCTCCACGTTCACCACGTTCACCGTTGCAGCAAGCTTGCGGCGTTCGACCTCGCGCCCAGTTCCGGTGACGACGATCTGGTCTAGCTGAATCACCGTGCGCTCCAACTCAAAATCGGCTGTGACGGGAAGCTGAGCGGACACGTTGAGGCCTTGGCCTACAGTCAAGTAACCGATCAGTCGGGCACGAATGGTGACCCGGCCGACAGGGACGTTCGTAATCGTGAAGCGTCCATCTTCGTCGGTTACAGCGGGGATGCCTCGTCCCTGCAGCATCATCTGGACACCCGCCAGCGGGCGCCCCGTTCCAACCTCGGTCACCGTGCCACGTATCTCGCCGGTTTGTTGACCGAAGGCCGGAGACACTCCCACGCATAACAACAGTGCTGCGAGGAAGCCTCCGGGAATGGTTCGTACAAATCTCTTCATAGTCTCAATCCTCCCGAATTGAATTGTTGTTTGGTGGAGATTTCTTGCTGTGTGAAGGGATACTGCTGACGCGCGCAGCAATACCGCTCCCATCTTGCGCACCGATTACTCGGCTAACATTGACGTGATCTTGTACAGCGGTACACCTGAACTGCAGACGCATTACCATTGTGAGGACCTCAACAACTCCAACCTACGTGGATGGTTGATGCGCACTGTGGC
>JBDGYW010000006.1:0-27641 GCA_039588935.1 Gemmatimonadota bacterium
GTCCTTCGCGCCTATGCCCACCTGAAGATCTTCAATGCCACTCCAAAACTACCTAAGCCCCATGCAGCCACTATCACCAGAAGCCCCACGATGCCGGTGAGCGGTGCACCCTCGAGCATCACCGCACGGAGCGCATCATTCAGAGCGGTCAACGGTAGAGCGCTGATCACCGGCTGCACTGCTTCCGGGAAGTTGGAGTAGGCGAAAAACACGCCGGAACAAATCCACATCGGAATCATGACCAGGTTCATCAGGCCAGACACACCTTCAATCGTCCTGGCTCGGCTTGCAACGAGTAGGCCGATCCCGGAAAAGGACATTGCACCAAGCAGCGCGACACACGTGAGCGTAAGCAGTGAACCACGGATCGGGACGCCGAACGCAAAGTAGCCGAACGCAAGAACCACTCCGACCTCGAACCACAGAAAGAACATCCTGCTCAGAGCGTGGGACAGCAGGTAGTGGCTCTTTCGCATTGGAGAGGCAAGCAGCCGCTTCATCAGACGGTCCGATCGCTTTCGCACGATACGGAACCCAATCCCCCAAAGGGAGTTGCCCATGATGTTCATGCCGATGAGGCCCGGAATCAGGAAATCGATGTAGCGGGAGCCCACATCTGTCATGGGGACCTCGCGGACTTCCCACACATCTTCTCTTCCAGCAGCCTCCTGAAGAGCGCTCCCCACGATGAGTCGTGCGAGTCGACCCTCGCTTCTCGTGGGATCGAACCGAAATACCACTGTGTCACCTGCTTTCGCGACCAGTGCCACGCGACCAGTGCGGAGGTGGCTGTGCGCTTCGCCCGCGTCGAGCGCCTGGACCTCGATATCAGACGCACCGCGCAGCATGGTCTCGAGTTCCTCACTTCCCGGCCCCTGTTCCACCGCGATGCGAACTGCATCGGGAGTGCGCCTGCTGAATGCCAATCCGAGCGCAAGCGCAAGCAGTACAGGAAACACGAACACCCAGAAGACAGCCTCCGGTTCGCGTAGGAACTCGCGCACCCGGCAGACGGTGAGCTGAACAACCGGATGATCGCCCATGCTACTCATCGCGGAGGTGTCGTCCCGTCAAAGATAGAAATACGTCTTCGAGCGACGCTCGGTGCGTAACCAGTTCGTTTAGAGTAAACCCACATTCCTTCACAAGCGTCATCAGAGCGGGAACCGTCTGATGTACGCGGCGCGCGGTGAGCCTCACTTTGCCATCCTCGCGACCGACACCCGCAACTCCGGGCAACGACTGGAGGTCTTCATCCGCAAGCGACGCGTCACCTTCAAACCCGAACTCAACCACATCCTCCGCGCCGAGCGACGCAACAAGCTCTCTTGGCGAACCCAGGGCGATGATCCGTCCGTTATCCACGATCGCGACCCGGTCGCACAACTGTTCCGCCTCTTCCATGTAATGCGTGGTCAGCAGGACGGTACCGCCCGCTTCGCGAAACGCTGATATCGTATCCCAGAGCTGGCGCCGCGACTGAGGGTCGAGACCCGTCGTGGGCTCATCCAGAAATAAGAGGTCGGGCTCGCAAATCAAGGCACACGCCACAGAGAGGCGCTGTCGCTGACCTCCGGACAGCTTGCTCACCCAGGAATCACGTTTCTCATTCAATTGAACTGTGTCGAGTATCTTGTCCAGCGAACAGCCGGTTCGATAAAAGCTACGAAACAGCACCAGCGTCTCACGCACGGTGAGTTTCTCGGAGAACTTGGTCTCCTGAAGCTGGGTGCCGATGCGTTGTCTGAGTGCCCGCTCGTCGGCCTCCCAGCTGAGACCGAGCACATTCACTTCGCCCACATCTGGCTCGATTAGCCCCTGGATCATCTCGATGGTGGTAGTTTTGCCGGCTCCATTCGGGCCCAACATCCCAAAACACTCGCCGACGTGAACGTCTAGATCGAGACCGTCGACGGCGACTACCAACCCGTAACGCTTTTCGAGAGATCTGCACTCGATCGCAGGCTTGACCATTCGCGCAATCAACGGCACTTGGGAACCGGAAGCAAGTCCAGATCAGCACTGGCGCACTCACAGATAAGGACACACGTTTTGTGTCATGTTGATCGTCGTGTCGATTGCAGCCATTCTGGCTGCTTGGATGCTGCTCCTTCTGCAGATCGACCCTGTGCCGACCTGGTTCTATGTCTTCGCCTGGTATCCTACGTTGATCTTGCTCGACGCGATTGGTTCGCGGTTGGATGGCCGGCCAACAATGTTGTGGCGCGGCCCGATGATCTACGCGTTCCTCTGGTCGCCGGCAGTCTGGTTCTTCTTCGAGGTAGCCAACTTCCGACTCAACAATTGGTATTACGTCTCTCTCCCGAACGCTCCATGGGAACGGTGGAGTGGCATCGTACTCTCGTTCGCGACAGTGGTACCCGCCGTGCTTCTCGCCGAACGCTTACTGGACGCCGCTGGCGTATTTCGACGTGGCCGGGGACCGATTGTGATGATACGGTCCTGGGAACTAACCACCGCGACAGCCGCAGGGCTTGCCATGGGGGTGTTGTCACTCACGTATCCGCGTTTGTTCTTCCCACTCATTTGGGGGGCAGTCTTCCTAATAATCGACCCTCTGGTCTTTCGAGTTCAGCGTTCCTCGTCATTGCTGGGAGACATTTCGCGGGGGTACTGGGGCCGTATCGGGAGACTCATGTTGGGTGGCGTGGGCATCGGCCTGCTGTGGGAGAGCTACAACTTCTGGGCGCGCGGCAAGTGGATTTATACGGTCCCCTGGCTGGAAGAGGTGAAGCTGTTCGAGATGCCGCCATTCGGATTCGTCGGGTTCCCCGTGTTCACGCTGGAAGCCTGGTCGATGTACGCGGGATTGTGCCTGCTTGGCGTTGCCGCACCTTTGGCTGGCACGGCGATCCTCAAACACGGCCGGGTCGCGTTCGGTTTGCTGCTCGCGGTGGTATTCTCGGCAGCCACGATCGCCGGCATGGAACAGCGCACCATCAGCTCAACGGTACCCAAACTCGCGGAGTTGCCCGGTGTCACTACCGACGACGTTCGCTCACTGCAAACAGCCGGTGTGCTCACAGCTTTCGATCTCGCACTTGCCGACCCAACCGTAGTAGCAAACCAAGCTGGGCTACCGCGGCGCACCGCAGCAGCTATCGCGCAATCTGCCCGAATCGCAACACTCCGGGGGATCGGCAATCGGCATGCGGCTACACTTCTGGACCTAGGTATCGAATCCGTCTGCGAACTTGCAGGACAAGATCCCGATTCGCTATTCGAACGGATAAGGCGGACAAGAGCAGGTGTGCGACCCAACGGTGCGGAGGTACGGGTCTGGGTGCGTGCCGCACAACGCAACTGCGTGAGGCGGTTAGATTGATGGCATCATGAGTACGGTGTTACGGTGGGTGATCACAGGCGCGGTCACGCTCGCTTTGGCCTACGGGCTGCTCTCGGTGTTGGCCTGGAAGCTCCAGAACCGCCTCGCGTTCCCCGCACCTAGCAGTGCGTTGCCGCTACCGGCGACCCTGGGAATCCCGGATGGGATCGTCGTATCAGTCACAACGGTCGACAGCGTCAGGCTGCGGGGGTGGTACCTACCGCCGAACCCCGCGCCGGACAGTGCTGAGAAGGCCCCGGCAATCATCTGGTTCTATGGCAACATGGAAACCGTTGAGGGCATCGCACCGTCCCTGCTCCGCTTTCGCCCCCGCGGCATGGGGCTGTTGGTCTTGGATTATCGAGGATACGGCACCAATGCCGGCAGGGCGACGGAAGAGGGAGTCTATCTGGACGCGGAAGCGGCTTGGGAATACGTAACCTCGCTACCGGAGATCGACGCCACCCGCATTGGCGTGTACGGACGCTCTATCGGAAGCGCGGTGGCAATGCACGTAGCAACCGAGAGACCCGTGCGGGCGCTCGTGTTAGACTCCCCCCTCTCGAACGCGCACGAGATGGCGCGACGACACTACAGGTTCATGCCTACAAGGCTCTCACGCCTCTCATTGGACAACCTCAGTAGAGCCGAACGACTCACCATTCCGTTGCTCGTGTTTCACGGCACCGAGGATTGGATCACTCCCATCGAGATGGGACGTCGGGTGGCGGAGTTGGGACGTGCCGAAGAGTTGGTGGAGATCCAAGGCGCCGGACACAACGACACGCATTATTTCGGCGGAGAAGCGTATGTCGCTCGATTCCACGATTTTCTGGAGAGGCATCTGCGCTGAGGGACGCACGCAGATTAGGCTCGCGGACAGCGTCGTACCTCACTAGGTTCTCTCATTGAGTGTGATTCCCACAAGACACAAGGAACTCCGATGCGTACCTGTCTCTTCTTGCTGCTCGCCGCGTGGTTCATGCCTTTCGAGGGTGTAACAGCTCAACAGAATTTCCCGACGAATTTCTCGGACGCGCTTGCCGCCACTCCGTCGGTACGCGACGCGCTTGCATACATCGACGACAACTTCGAAGCACAGGTCACCGAGTGGATTCGGATAACTGAGATACCGGCTCAGTCGCGCCACGAACAGGCTCGTGGTGAGTACTTACAGAGCCAGCTCGAGGCACTCGGTCTGCAAGTGACTGTCGACTCAATAGGCAATGTGGTCGCTCGGCGCCCGGGGACGGGCGACGGGCCGACAATCGTGTTCGCCGCCCATATCGACACAGTGCACCCCTTGGATGCCGACCACGCCGTCAGGCGGGAGGATGGCCGCTTGCACGCGCCCGGGATCTTCGACAACAGTGCGTCGGTTACGAACATGCTGACGGCTGCGCGAGCGATGTTTGCCGCCACCGTGCAGACCAAAGGAGACGTCTACTTCATCGGAACGGTTCAAGAGGAACTCGGTCTTCAGGGCATGAACTACTGGTTGGACCACAACCCAGGTGTCGCCGAAATGCTCGTTGCGCTGGACGGTGGGATCGGAACCGTGAGCTACGGAGCATTGGGCATTTACTGGTCGAGAATGGTGTTTTCGGCCGAGGGGGCCCACACTGTTACGTCGCGCGGAAAACCGCACCCCGCACGTGCCGCGTCCCGATGCATTTTGGGAATCTACGACATACCGCTTCCCGACCGGAGCGCGCCGGTCAGTGCCGTGTACAACGTTGGGATTTTGGAGGGTGGCGAGGTTGTGAACGCCATTCCACAAGTTGTGTCCTTTACCGTCGATCTCCGCACGGTCGATCCTGTGCTGTTGGAACACCTCGACACGACAATCGTGAACACTTGTGATGAGGCGGCTCAGGAGGAGCGAGTTGAATTCAGGCGCGAGGTCATTTCACAAAGCCCAGCAGGTGGCACGCCGGACCAGTTGGCAGACCGCAGGGAACACCCAATCGTTCAGACGGCAGTCGACATATTGAAGCACCTCGGACACGACTTTGGTGATCGGCCTACCGCCAGGGCGACCGGGTCGACCGATGCAAACGCGGGTGTGGTACGTGGCATTCCTTCGATTTCGGTGGGTCGCGCATACGGCGGCAACCAACACACGCTCACCGAATGGTCCGACATCGAGTCGGCGCGCATCGGTACGAAACAGATCATCCTGTTGACTGCAGCTCTGGCTGAGCTAGCGGCAGAAGGTGTGAGCCAATAGACCGGTCATCATTCAAGCCGGCTCTCAGAGTCTCCTGCCAGGAACTCGACTATCCCCTGCGCCTGTTCCGCGGCTTTCTGAATACAGGAGTTCATGCTTATCCCGTAGTACGAACTCCCGGCGACGAACAGACCCGGTAGCCCATCGAGTTTCGCATGAATTCGGTCCAGGCACGCTTGGTGCCCCGTCACGTACTGACCGATGCCGAGCCTATGTCGGATGACTCTTGTGAACACCGGATTTGCGTCGAGGCCCATAGTTTCCCTGAGCTCGCCCAAAACAATCCGTAACAGTTCGTCATCGGGCAAGGCAACAGCCTCAGGATCATGCGCGCCGCCGATCATCGCCCGCATCAACACCTTGCCGTCAGGTGCGCGACCCGGGAAGATGCTGGAATCCCACAGGCAACCGAGAATTCGGATACCCTCCCCACGCGGAACCAGAAAGCCAAACCCGTCGGGAGCACCGCCGATTGAGGCCGCATCGAAACCCACAGCCACCACAGCCAGTCCGGCCGAGTTCAGGCGACTGAGGGCGTCTGCGAGGTCGGCGTCCACATCCCGAGTCACATCAACGACGTGGGCAGCTGGGGCGGCGAGAACGACGGCATCCGCAGACACAGTATCTCCGGAGTCGGAAACTACATGCCAAAGTGACCCAAGCTCTCCAGACGGAATCAGTGTCGCCACCCGACTGTTGAACCGAACGGGATTGCTCAGCTGACTCAACAAGGCATCGACCAATTGAGACAATCCACTCTCAAATGACGTCAGCGTACCGCCCGGCCCAGCAGGCCCGCCCGGCCGCGTGAGCTCTTCAGCAGCCTCTCCCCGCCCTCGTAGCTCCCGCGCTCGTACCTTGGCCGCCCTGCGTGTCTTCATCCGTGCAAGCATGGCCTTTACCAGACCACCGTGATCGGCCTCCATCGTTGCCATTACCGGGAAGCTGCTCTTCAAGCTCAGCTCTCGGACATTTCCAGCAAACACACCTGATACCATGGCATCGACCAATACCGATGCGGCTTCGTGTCCGATTCGCCGACGTGCAAAATCGAAGACGGTCTCATCCACTCCGCGTGGTGGGGGCTTCCCGAACGGCTCCAGAAGCACCCTCGCTCTCCCGCGGACACTCAGCACACCGCTCATTACGAAGCCGATTGGCCCGGCTGGGAGCAACTGCAGCTTGCCCTTCCTGAACAAGAATCGTTTCGCCGCGTTGGGATTTGCCTTCATAACCTTGTCAGAAAGCCCGATGCGGCTCACCAAGGCAGGAGTAGCGGGTACGTTATCCAGAAACCCGTTGGGTCCCCACTCGACGTGCCACCCATCTGCTCGTTCCGTCCGGATGTTGCCGCCGGCGCGGTTTCCTCTCTCGAGCACCACCACGTCCAGTGGTAACGCCTTCTCTCGAGCCTCGTCTTCGAGATTCAACGCGGTGGCAAGTCCAGATACTCCAGCACCAACTACGACAACGCGCTTCACTTTCCAGAAGCCTCCGTTGATTGATCGACTCGCGAAGCGACCAGGTCGGCCAACACGCGACAGAACCGGACGTCGTCATTGAACGCCGGAACAACATGGTATTCGGACACACCAGCTTCCAGGGCAATCTCACGAAATAGCATGTCTACCTCATAGGTCGTTTCGATATGATCAGACACAAACGAAATCGGCCAGAGCAGCAAGGCATCAATGCCGCGCAGAGCTAACTCTCGGACGACGTACTCGGTCCCCGGCCCGACCCATTCGGCTGGTCCCGACCGACTCTGGAAAGCCAGGTGTGCTTCGGGTGGATCTTCCAGCCGGCCCAAAACACCCTCCATGGTCGCCTGGACGTGATCGACATATGGATCGCCACCGTCAACGAATTTCTGCGGTATGCCGTGTGCGGACACGACGATGTGAATCCGACTGCGCACTGATGCTTCGAGACTCTCCAGTTTCATACGCAGCACGTCTGCCCAAAGGTCGAGATAACCCGGGAAGTCGTACCACTGACTCACGAACGAGATAGGCATGTCCAGACCAAGCCGCTCGCGCGCTTCGACGAGATCTGCCTCGGAACTGCCTGTCGTTGCTCTTGTGTAGTGCGGGTAGAGAGTGATTCCGATCACCCGTTCTACCCCGGCACGCTCCAGGTCACGCAGCGCTTCGTCGGCAAACGGATGCCAGTAACGCATTGCCATGCCCACTTTGGGAGGATCGTGCACACGATCGTTCAGCAGTTGCTGCGTCCCATCCATCTGCCTGGTGGTCCAATGGACGATGGGAGACCCACCACCGATCAGATGATATCTCTGCTTTACCTTCTTCAACCGGGCGTTTACGATGAGCCTCCCCAACAGGAACTGCCCCGCACGTCCTCCAGGCAACCGTATGATTCTCCTGTCACTAAAGAGGTTGTTGAGAAACGGGCGCACGGCTTCCAATCGATCGGGGCCTCCCATGTTGAGCAGAAGCACACCCACCTTGGCGACGGCCGGACCACCTCCGGCCATGGCGAGGCCCGAAGCTACGTCTCTTCGGTTGGGCAATGATCTAGGGGGCGTGGGTTCCGACATCGGCGGCCGGCCCTTACCTGGAGTTAGACAGTTCGGGAGAAAACAGGTTTGTCATCTTCCTTCGCCTCGAGGTAGCGGTCGAACGCCATGCAGACGTTGCGAACAAACAACCGTCCGGCGTCGGTCACAGTCACACCATTGTCGTCGAGGCGAACAAACCCAGCCTGTCGCAACTCGTTCAGCTTTTTCAATGAACTCGAGAAATACGCGTCGAAATCGACTCCGTACCTTTCGGCCATGGCGGCTTTGTCCACATGGAAGTTGCACATCAGTTGCGTTATCACGTGGCGACGTACGACGTCGTCTTGATCAAGCTGGTATCCGCGCTGAATCGGAAGCCGGCCGGCATCAAGAGACTCATAATATTTCGACAGCTTCTTCTCGTTCTGGAAATACCCGTGTTGCACGTCCCCAATACCGGAGACCCCGAACGCGATCATGTCGGACGCCGGTTTCACCGTATAACCCATAAAGTTGCGATGCAATCTGCGCTCCCGTGCCGCTACCGCCAGCTCGTCGCCTGGCAGTGCAAAGTGATCCATGCCGATCGGCTCGTAGCCGGCATCGAGAAAGCGTCTCATGGCTGTCAGGTACAGCTCGAGTTTTTCTTCCGGGCTGGGCAGCTGCCGCTCATCTATCGTGCGTTGGTGGGCTCTGATCCACGGTACGTACGCAAATGAGTAGACAGCCACGCGGTCCGGTCGGAGCTCCAGGACTTGAGTGAGATTGCGGTCGAATGTCTCCACGGTCTGCAGCGGAAGACCGTAAATCAAGTCCAGGTTCACGCCCTCGCTGAATCCCACTGTGCGAGCGTATTCCATGATATCGCGAGTCTGTCCGAATGTCTGGCCTCGGTTCACAGCTTCCTGCACCTCTGGGGTGAAATCCTGGACACCCATGCTCAAACGATTGAACCCCAGCGCCGCTAGCGTATCGAGATGGTCAGACGTGGTCACGTGGGGATCCACCTCGATGGCGATCTCGGCGCTCTGCAGGAAACGGAAACTCTTCTCGACATGCTGGAACAACCCGGACAGTTCCTCAGGAGTGTAGTAGGTGGGTGTTCCCCCGCCGAGGTGCATTTGCGCGACTAAACGTCGATCGGAGAGCGACTCAGCAACGACACTGAGTTCTCGCTTCACATAGTCCAGGTACTTCGTTGCGACCGCACGCTTTCTCGTGATTACCACATGGCAGCCACAGTACGTACAACGGCGTTCGCAAAATGGGAGATGGAGATACAGGCTCAATGGAGCATCTTCACCCTGCCCATTCGCCTCACTCAACTTCATTCTGTATGTGCTCTCACCAACGTCTTCGGCGAACTCAACCGCAGTTGGGTATGATGTGTACCGAGGACCAGGTTTGTCGAACTTCCTCAGCAACTCCACATCGACGTGATACTGTCGCGTACCCATACGATCCTAATCCCCCCCCGACCCGGCAGCGGCCGTCCTTTCATGCACGTAGTCCACGAGGAGCTGGACGGCACCCGGATCCGTGTTAGGCTCGATTCCGTGGCCAAGGTTGAACACGTGTCCCGGACCGGGGCCAGCTTCGCCCAAGACTCGGTCGATGTGGCGTTTGAGTTGGACTGGCGGTGCAAACAACGCCGCCGGATCGAGATTCCCTTGAACAGCCTTTCCCGGGCCGAGTAGCGCTCTTGCATCAGCCAGCGAGAGCCGCCAATCAACTCCGATCACATCTGCGCTCGCCTTCGCGACGTGACGCAGCAGGGTTGCGCCCTGATTTGGGAAGTAGATCAGAGGGACATCCAGTCGTTGAAGGGACGCTAGAGTCCGCTCCGCCGCGGGCATTGCATACCGCGAAAACTCTTCGGGGCCGAGTATCCCGACCCACGAATCGAACAGCATCAGCGCTTGAGCCCCAGCTTCCGCCTGTGCCTCGAGATAAGCCGCCATCGAGTCGGCCAGCTTGTCGAGCAGTTCTTTAGCCGCTGTTGGCTCCGAATAGAGAAATGCCTTTGCCTCCATGAAATTCTTGGATCCACCACCCTGCACCAAATAGCAGAACAGAGTGAAGGGCGCTCCGGCAAAGCCGATCAGTGGGGTGTTCGTGGCCAACTCGCCACGGACCGCTCTCACCGTGTCCAGCACGTACGGAACGCTCTCTTCGGGGTTCAGTGGGGTGACTCGCCCCACATCGCCAGGTGCCCGAATGGGTGCCGAGACAACTGGGCCGGGCGTGAACTCAACGGCCATGCCCATTCCCTGGAGAGGCGTCATAATGTCACTGAACAGGATGGCGGCGTCCAAACCGAAGCGTCGAATCGGCTGAAGAGTCACCTCGGCAGCCAGGTCCGGCGTTGTGGTCATCGTCTGGAAGTCGGCCTTCTCACGGATCTTTCTGTACTCAGGCAGGTAGCGACCTGCCTGTCGCATGATCCACACCGGTGTATGAGTTCCCGGCTTGTTGTGACAGGCTGCCAGGAACGCAGGCGTGGTATTGCCGGAGGACGCGGTCATGTCTGGTACGCCTCCACGAGCGAGGCCTCAGCCGCGGTGAGAGTCTTCTCGATATCTGCCTCCGTGTGCGCCACCGACAAGAACATTGCTTCGAAGGGACTGGGCGCCAGATATATGCCACGGTTCAACATGCTCCGGAAGTAGTCAGAGAACTTTCCGCGATCGACCTTTGCGGCACTGGCCCAGCCCGTGACCGGGCCCTCGGTAAAGAACAACGTTCCGACCGAGCCGATCCGATTCCAACAGAGAGGAAACCCACCTTCGGCGATGATTCTGCCAACTCCGTCGTCGAGCATCTGTCCGAGCTGCTCTAGATGCGCGTACACCTCCGAGTGATTTCTCAAATACGACAAGGTCGCCGCCCCGGCAGCCATCGCTAAGGGGTTGCCGGAAAGCGTTCCTGCCTGGTATACCGCACCCACGGGCGCGACCTTACACATCAGGTCTTCACTTCCACCGTAAGCGCCCACCGGAAGCCCACCCCCGATCACCTTTCCGAGTGTCGTGAGGTCAGGAAGAACACCAAGCCGATCCTGCGCACCTCCCGGCGCAACGCGAAAGCCGGTAATGACTTCGTCGAAAATGAGCAGGGCGCCGTGAGTCTCGCATTGCTGCTTCAGCCCCTGAAGGAAGCCAGCCTCGGGTGGTACACACCCCATGTTCCCTGCCACTGGCTCTACGATTATGCACGCCACTTGACCTTCATTCTCTTCGAACAAGATTCTCACAGACCCCAGGTCGTTGTAATCCGCAACCAGAGTGTCAGCGGCCATGCAGTCGGTGACGCCGGGGCTGGATGGAACACCGAGTGTGGCAGACCCGGAGCCAGCCTCCACGAGGAACGAGTCGGCATGTCCGTGATAACCGCCACGAAACTTCACGACCTTTGGTCTCCCGGTAACTGCCCGCGCCAATCTGACGGCGCTCATCGTCGCTTCGGTCCCGGAATTGACGAATCTCACCACCTCTACCGACGGGACCATTTCGACAACCAACTCAGCCAGTTCAACCTCGCCGGGAGTTGGTGCGCCAAATGACGTCCCATTGCGGTGCGCAGCAGTGAGGGCCTGTTCAACTGCGGGGTGGTTGTGACCGAGCAGCATCGGCCCCCACGAGCCTACGTAGTCCAGGAATGCGTTTCCGTCGACGTCCCATACGGTCGCACCTGAAGCGCGTTGTATGAACAGCGGATAGCCACCCACGGATCCGAACGCCCTGACTGGGCTGTTGACCCCCCCCGGAATAATGCGTTTCGCTCTGTTGAACAGCTCCGCGCTTCTCGAACAGTCGAAGGTCCTACCGTCACCACCCGCTGCGCTCTCGCCCTTAGACGTCATTCTTCTTACCCTCCTCTGACAACCATCCCGCAACTTGCTTTGCGTAGTAAGTCAGGATGATGTCCGCGCCCGCCCGCTTGATACCCAAGAGGCTCTCCATCGCCACTCGCTTCTCATCGACCCATCCATTGGCGGCAGCCGCCTTCATCAGAGAGTATTCTCCCGACACCTGGTACGCGGCAGTGGGCACGTTGAACGTTTCCTTGACCCGCCGGACGATGTCCAGGTAGGGCCCCGCCGGCTTGACCATCACGATGTCGGCACCTTCCGCCAGATCCAGAGCGACTTCTTCTAACGCTTCATCACCGTTGCCCGGATCCATCTGATAGCCACGACGGTCGCCAAAACTCGGCGTCGAGTGCGCTGCATCCCGGAATGGGCCGTAGAATGCGGACGCATATTTTGCCGCATACGAAACGATCGGCACGTTCGGAAGTCCGTTGTCATCCAGGACATCCCGAATGGCGCCGACTCGGCCATCCATCATGTCGCTTGGAGCTACTGCGTCGGCACCAGCCTGTGCGTATACGAGCGCCGCTTCCGCCAATAGCGGTAGGGTCGCGTCGTTGTCGACCTCGCCGTTCTCCGTGAGCAGCCCACAATGTCCATGGTCCGTGTACTCGCACAAACACACGTCTGCCCATACAAGCAGATCGGGCACAGCACTTTTGATACGACGAATCGCACGTGCCACAATCCCCTCAGGATCGTACCCCTCGCTGCCGCGGGCATCCTTGGTCTCCGGCACACCAAAGAGGATTATCGCCGGGATTCCCAAAGCGCTCACCTCGAGCGCCTCAACAACCAGGCGATCGACCGAAAGCTGCGAGACACCAGGCATACTGGGAACCGGAGTGTTGATCTCCTTGCCCGGGACGACGAACATTGGATAAACCAGGTCATCCACAGTCAGATTGTTTTCCCGCACCATGCGACGCCAAATGTCGCTGCTGCGAAGTCGCCTCATGCGGCGTTCAGGATACGACATGCCCACACTCCCTGCTCGAAGTTGCTCCTGACTTAGTCGGTCAGCCAACGATCACGTCATCCGCCCTGCAAGCGGATTCCCTCGAGAATTTCCCCACCACCAGCTTCCAACAAGGTTCGGGCAAGCTGTTCACCCAACTGCTCCGCTCGGTCCTGAGGACCATCCTCAGAACCCGTCACCACGTTGGATCCGTCAAGCGAACATATGGCCGCCTGTATGCTAAGCCACCCTGCCTCAACAGTCGCCAGCGCTCCAACAGGAACCTGGCATCCCCCTTCAAGTCTCCGCATGAGCGATCGTTCGGCGGTGGTCGCCGCGCGCGTGTCCGCATGCTCAAGAGACGTAAGCCATCTATTGGTCGCCTCGTCTCCTTCCCGCGCCTGTACCGCCACCGCACCTTGGGAAACAGCGGGATACATTCGGTCGGGCGGGAGGTAACTGCCGATGTGCTCCTCGAGCCCCAAACGCTTGACACCGGCTGCGGCGAGAACGATCGCATCGTACTCGCCAACCTCGCACTTCCTTATCCTCGTCGTGACATTGCCGCGCAAATCGACGATACGCAGGTCGGGACGCCAATGCGCAAGTAGCGCGCGCCGTCGCAAGCTGCTCGTGCCTACCTTCGCGCTCGGCTGCAGGTCGTCCACATCAGTTCCATTGGGGGCGATCAGCACATCACGGGGATCTTCGCGTTCCAGCACCGCAGGCAGCGCCAAGCCAGCTGGCACCACAGTCTCGAGATCCTTGAGGCTGTGAACGGCAAGATCCACCCGGCGATCCAGTAAGGCCTGCTCAATCTCTTTAGTAAAGAACCCCTTCCCCTCGACGGTGGAAAGAGGCACATCCTGAATCTGATCCCCTTCGGTTTTAATCTCTACCAGTTCCACCGGTGGAGAGTTTAGCAGCTTCTCGATAGACCGTGCCACATGTTCAGCCTGCCACAACGCCAGTTTTGATGCTCGAGTGCCGATTCGGAGCGGAGCCACGTCACCAGTCATCAAGCAGAGTCCCGAGGTTGCGCCGTCACCGATTCTTCTTCCTCCTTACTCACGTCCAGTTGGAACAATTCACGCACCGCCGCGAGCATGGCGATCCCCTCGGACGTATTCCGGTCGATGGCCTTGACCTGGATGGTCGGAAAGTGCAACAGCTTGTTCACGAGCGAGCGCGTATACTTCTCGAGCTGGTTCAGGTCACTCTTGTCGAAGTGCTTTGATTGCTTCTTTAGTTCACCCAACCCCACATCCTCGAAGGCCTTACGGAGTGACCGTACAACCGGAACTACCTCCAGCGTGTCATGCCAGTCGAAGAACCGGTTCAGCTCCTCTTGAACGACAGCCTTCGCCTTCGGTACTTCCTTGGCGCGGCGAGCCCTGTTTTCCTCAACAATTGCCTCGAGTGTGTCGAGGTCATAGAGGAAGACGTTGCTCAACTCTCCTGCCTCCGGTTCAACGTCGCGTGGTCGCGCTATATCGATTATCAGGAGGGGCCGCCCCCGGCGCGGTTTCATTATCCGGCGTAGATCGGCTGCCCGAATGATCGGCTCGGTAGATGAGGTTGCGGTCGCCACGACGTCGGCTTGTTCCAGCGCGGTGAAAAGTTCTTCGAACGGGAGCGCGCGTCCTCCCAGCACCGCTGCCAACTCTTGAGCAGGCTTGAGCGTGCGATTGACGATCGTGAGTTGCGCCGGCTTCTCATTAGAGAAGTGTCGACCGGCAAGTGCACCGGTTTCGCCTGAACCGACCACGAGTACGTTGTGTCTCGACAGGTCGTCAAAGACCTTGGCGGCCATGGCCGCCGCCGCAAACGCCACCGATACTGCACCCCTTCCGATGGCCGTCTCATCATGTACCCGCCGTCCGGTAGTCACCGCCGCACGAAAGAGCCTGGCAAGAAGGAACCCCTGTGTGCCTGTTCGTTCCGCCAATTCGAGGGCGTGCCCGACTTGTCCCATGATCTGGCACTCACCCAACATCAGCGAATCCAAGCCTGAAACTACGTGAAAGAGGTGTTCGACCGCGGCACGCCCGCTGTACCTGTAGCAGTAGGTATCATCCTCGAGGTGGTCCACCTCCTTGAAGTCTGCGACTGTGTGCCGCAAAAACGCGTCAGCCGCTTCTGCGTCAGGGGTAAGCGCGTAAAACTCGGTTCTGCTACAGGTTGACAGAACGACTGCCTCCTCCAACGGACCGTTGCCGACACCGAGCTTCTCACACAACTCAGGTAGCTCGTCATGAGACACGTACAACTCGTCCCGGACGTTCGCCGGGGCGACGGTGTGGTTCGTGCCGAGAACGAATAGGGCCATGGATCTAGGTGAACGAATGGAATGATTCGAGGAACAACCCGACAACCACTGCCGACAAAATCATCACGCCGAAAGTAATGACTGACGTGTACGCCAGGTTTCGGCTTGACCACCTCAAAAAATACCGCCCGCCTAGGCAGGAGCTGTACAGAACCCATACAATGGCGGTGCTCACAGACTTCGGATCGAGTAAGAGATTACCGATCAGCTCTCCGCTGGCCTTCAGGATCGCGGCCCAGCCAATTCCGACAACGATGGCCAACGTAAGCGTACCCCACCCAAATACGAGCGCATTGACGTTGAGACGAGAGAGACTTTCAAGCGGGGGAAGACGCTGGAAAACCAAGCCCATCCGCTTCTTCTTCAACTCTCGGTACAGAAGGATGTACAACGTACCGTACACGGCCGCGAGTGAAAACGCCGCGTAGCCAATCATGGCAGAGGTGACGTGGACTCCAAACAGCGGTGATTTGAGAATGGGATCCACCTCATGTGAGTGCACTGCAAATGCGCTCGCCACAATCTGGAACAGCAGCGGAAGCGAGAGCATGAATACCCCGGTGGCGCGATCGTCGTGTTGCCACTCCAGCACCAGGTAGACCGTTCCCAGTGCGAATGCCAGCAAGGTGAAGGCCTCCCAGACATTGGCGATCGGCACATGGCGGAACGCGATCGTTGAAACCACCAGATACGCCGCATGCAACCCAACTACGGTTCGCGCAAGAGGCGAGGCAACACTCTCGATCCACTCAGGCTGGCCTACAAACACCGCCAAATACGCGAGTACAGCGAGTAGATAGCCTAACGGGAGCAAGACATTCGACAATTCGAGAATTACTAGCACGATCAAGTTTCCTGGATGGGGGCGGCTGGATCGAAGACCGCGTTTGGGTTTGAGATGAAACGTATCCTCTCTATGGTCAAGGTAAAGCCACCGCTGCTTCTGAAGTAATACCAAGTTCCCCGGGGATTGGAGTGAGATTCCTTGATGACAAGATGAAGATTTACTTAGAGCCGACGAGCGTCAGTTACTCCAGCAACCTCTCGACTTCCAGCTGACCCTCCAGTATCCGATCTACCTGCTCGGCGAGGTCGCGCGCTTTGCCGAGTTTGGTGGTCACACTTTCCAGCTTCGCCGTGCCGGCGCGGAGGCGCAGAAGATCGACCCGCAAGTTCTCGAGAGCAGCAACGCTCTCTGCGAGTCGCTGCCGAGCCTCGTCCCGCAGCTCTTCGATCCGCACAGCCGCGCTCGACCTCTTCTCTATTCCTGACACATCATGCTCGGCGCTTCGGCTTGTGTCGTGCCCTGCATGCTGAAGCAAGCTGTTGAAATCGTCGATCCGATCTCGCATTCGCTGCGCATCAGCCTCGAGGCCCGCCACGACCTGCGGCAGATCCTCCATTGAGGCTCGAGTCTCCTTGGGGAGGGACTCAAAAAGGCTTGCCACGGCCATCCCAACCGCGAGTTCAGTCGGTCGGCTTGTCAGTGACGGGATCTGTCTCTTTGCGCTCACTCCCTTCCCAGCGATGTTGAACAACCACTCTCCGAGTCGTTTCCGCCAGAATTTGATGCGCCGCTTCTGCCGTCGGGTAGACCTCCTCTCTGCCTGCGACCCCAACACCCCGCCCGCCAACGCCGACAGCGCCGCCGGCACCAATAGGCCCAAGCTAGTCATCGCGATCCCGGCGACAACGGTAACGGTACCCACCGCCAACGCTCCATATGCAAAGTTGCGCAGCTTCCGCCCAGTCCGTTCATAGTTGGGTCCGTAGAGAAACCTGAGTTCCTCTGCTCGTGACTCCAGGTCGCGTTCCAATGCATAGAGCACATCGGACCGGGCATACCCGGCTTTTACAACGCGGCGCACTCGGAGGCCTACCGCAGCAAACGGAGAACCTCCAAGCCCAAGTAAAACCGCTGCGCCGAGCGGCGGGGAGACACCGAGCAACGGCAAGCCGACCCAAAGTGCAACGAGTGGTGCAGCCAGGTGGTGCCCCCTCTCCTGGCTGTGCTTCGCCTGCTGCACGAACAAGCGGACGGGCACCGGAATGTCACGCCTACTCTCTAACGACTCTCCCAGTGCATCTGCAAGCTCATGCCCCGACTGAATTCGCTCGTCCGGATCCTTCTTGAGACAACGCTCAACGATGGAAGAGAGCGGTCTAGGGACGCCGGGTGCCACAGTTGTGAGTCGTGGTGCTCGAGTACCAATGTGATGTGCAAGGAAATCCGACGGTTCTTTGGCATCGAACGGGTGTCTGCCAGACAACGTGATGAACGCCACCAGGCCGAATGAGTAGATGTCCGAACGATGATCGACGATTTCTCCTGTAGACTGTTCTGGACTCATGAACGCCGGAGTCCCAAACATCTCCCCGAAATCGGTATCAACGCCCACTCCGGCAACCTGAGCGATGCCAAAATCGGTCACGAGAACTCTGCCACTCGCGCTCTCCAGCATGATGTTGTCTGTCTTCACATCCCGATGCACAACCCCCTGCGAGTGGGCGTGTTCGAGTGCCCAGCTGACCTCACGCAAGACATTCACGGCTTCAGATGGAGTGAGCGGGCCTTTTGAGCTAATCCTCTCGGTCAGCGTCTCACCTTCTACAAACGCCATCACGAAGAAAACGAACTTCTCGACCTCCTCAACCGAGAAGACGGGAATGATGTTGGGATGGGAAAGTTTTGCTGCTGTACGGGCTTCCCGCTTGAACCGCTCGCGTAAGTCTTTCTGCTCTGCAAGCTCCGGTGGCAGCAACTTGATCGCCACCGGTCTGTCGAGCGCAACGTCCTTCGCCAGAAAAACGACCCCCATTCCACCACGCCCGAGTTCACGTTCGAGCGAGTAGCGACCCGCAACCGCCTCCTGAAGCTCTAGGAACTCTATGCTGGGGATATCGGACATGGAGGTAGGATGCAGCAACCGAAGGGTTCAGGCAAGCGCCTCGCGGAAGTATCGCTGGATGCCTATGTTCGTATGCAGATCGAGTGGATTTTGAACCAGCACGACGTGAGGACTCTATGCGCAATTTTGAATATTTCAACCCGACTCGTATCGTCTTTGGCAAGGGGACGATAGCGAAGCTCGCGGAGCTGGTGCCCGCTGACGCTAAACCTCTTTTGCTATACGGAGGCGGATCGATAAAGAGGAACGGCGTCTACGATCAAGCGATGGCTGCGCTTGAAGAGTTCCCCGTCGAGGAGTTCGGCGGGATCGAACCGAACCCTCAGTATGACACCTGCATGAAGGCGGTCGAGAAGGCAAATGCCGATGGGCGTGACTTCCTGCTCGCGGTGGGCGGTGGCTCGGTGCTGGACGCGAGCAAGTTCATCGCGGCGGCCGCAAGGTACAACGGTGCCGACGCCTGGGACATCCTGAAGAAGTGGGCTCCGCTCGAGGCAGCTATCCCACTGGGTGCTGTCCTGACATTGCCGGCCACCGGGTCTGAGATGAACGCGGGATCTGTAATCAGCCGGGAGAGCACCAGCGAGAAGCTCTTCTTTGGCAGCGATCTGGTACGGCCGGTCTTTTCCATTCTCGACCCCGAGACGACGTACTCCCTGCCCTCGATCCAGACGGCAAACGGGATCGTAGACGCGTTCATCCATGTCGTTGAGCAGTACGCAACCTATCCGGGACCAAATCCTCTGCAGGATCGCCAGGCCGAGGCGATTCTCAAAACACTGCTCGAAGAGGGACCCAAGGCGCTGGCAGCCCCCAAGGACTACGAGGCACGCGCAAACCTCATGTGGTGTGCCACCAATGCGCTAAACGGCTGGCTGAGCCTCGGCGTTCCAACAGACTGGGCGGCTCATGTTATCGGGCACGAACTCACTGCCCTGTACGGAGTCGATCACGGAACTTCGCTTGCCATCGTAGAACCCGGAGTGTGGGAGCACCAGCGGGATCGCAAGAAAGAGAAGCTCCTCCAGTACGCAGAACGTGTCTGGGACGTCAAAGAGGGGAGTGAAAACGAGCGTGTCACCCAGGCGATCGAAAAGACGGACTCGTTCTTCCAGTCGCTTGGGATAGGCACAAGGCTCAAGGACCACAACATCCCCAGCGAAGCCTGCGAATTCGTCGCCAAACGACTCGCCAACCGCGACATGAAGGTCGGTGAGCACGCCGACCTCGGTGAAAAAGAAGTGACCGAAATCTTGAGCTTGAGGATCTAGCATAAAAAAAGGACTTGGCTCGATGGACATGAAGGAACACATCTACGCAGACGACCCCGAGGTCGGTCACCCCGACGTGCGCACCTACCTCGACGGCGTGGACTACTTTTTTTCTGGCAACGGCTTGATTCAGGCAGCCGTGCAGGTCTGTCGTTCGGGTGAGGGAACGCCACTAGGGCTGCTCATCATGCACCCGGATCGGTTTGGGCCAAAACGCGCGGCACTCACCTGCGATGAATCCGATGGCATTGAGGGCACAACTGTCTGGGTACGCTTGGACGGCACTGACTACGCTCCCGAAGCCAACCAGCTCATAGCCGCTTGGGATGAGATCGACGGAGTGCCGGCAGTCAGAGTAGACTGGCGAGCCGCCGACATCGATGTCGTAGAGCACTTCTACTGTCCCGGGCAGTCAACACCACGCATACACCGACGAGTGTGCTTACGCACCGAAACCGCAGCCGAGCGGGAAGTTCTCCTTTTCACCGGCAGCGATGACCAGGATGGCCAGGTCCTCGAACTGTCGTCAACCGGCCGCGCCACCGCTGCCCTCGTCTACGAGATCGTGCGTGAGGACGAAAAGCCAGATGTCGTTTCGCGATGGAAATACGAAGATCATCCATCTGCGTACGGAACCGAGTATTGGGACGGCTTGAGTAGCGTCGAAACCGGCGACGCTGCCTTGAATCACCTGTTCAGAACGGCTCGCTATCAACTGCCGACTGCAGTCGATGCCAATGGTCGCATGGATGCCAGTATATGGCAGTACAACCTGGAATGGGTGCGCGATCAGGTTCACGTTGCGGAAGCTTTGACTCGACTCGGCGATTTCGAACGTGCAAGTACTATGCTGTCGCGCATGCTGGACGAGTTCGTCTCCGACGAGGGTGATGTTATCGACTCTGGGCGCCACCGAGATCCCGAAAATGTCGAGTTAGATCAGAATGGCGAACTCCTCACCGCGCTACGCACCTATGTGGATTGGACCGGAGACCTTGACCTTGTAAGGCAGCGATGGACAACCGTAGAGAAGCTCGCGTCGTATCCGCTGCGGGACATGTTCCGTCATGAGGAGTCGGGGTTGCTACACAACCGGCGTGAGTTCTGGGAGCGTCACGGTGGGCACGGCATCCAGGACGGTTGCGAACTCATGCATCAATTCTTCGTGGCGATGGGACTGGAGAACGCGGTGTACCTGAGTGAAGTGACTGGGTGCGAAACAAACCGAGAGGCGTGGAGCACGGCAGCTGCAAATCTACGGAATGCGTTTCTTGAGAACCCCAAATACCGCTTCATCGAGGACGGACACCTCATAAAGCGCCGTGGACTCGCCGGCGAATGGCAGCAGGCAATCACTCGTTCGGACGAGTGTGTCCTACCGCCTGAGATCCCACTGATGGAAGTTGGGCCCCGTGGGCTGGACCCCGATAGCTCGTGCGTCCTACCGATAGTCTATGAGTTTTTAGATCCAAAGAGTGAGCTAGCAACAAACACACTCGCGCACATGGAACAGATCTGGAACCAGCGCTGGGAAACCGGCGGATACGGGAGGTACAACGCTGACAGCGAGGCTGATTCGCCCGGTGCGTGGCCGTTCGCATCGATCTTCATCGCACGCGCATTTGTGGAGACCGGCGACGACGTGAACGTGTGGAGGATACTCCGCTGGCTCGCTGAGGCGCCCGGCAGAGTGGCCGGCTCATGGTTTGAGTTCTTCGGGAACCGAATCGCACCGCCCTACGCACAGAACGGGATCATACCGTGGTCGTGGGCGGAGATGATCTCCCTATACGTTCATCACCTGCTCGGCATACGACCCGACCTCGATGGAGTGACTCTGCAACCGTACCTACTTGATGGGCTGGATCGTATGGAGGCCACGGTACCGGTGCACGGGCACCGTCTCAAGCTTGATATTCGCCGCGCCGCTTCCGAAGACGGCCGAGGGGCAACAACAGGAGTCGAATCTTTCGAATGGCACAACAACGGAGTGCGTCTTCCCCTTCCCCGTTCGGATGTAGAGGTGACTTTGCTGTGCTGATGTCTCGAACTCAATCGATAGCCCATCCTCCAGACGAGAGATCATGAATCGTTTTGCTCGAACCCAATCCGTGCACCTACTCTGCAATTCACACCTCGACCCCGTCTGGCTGTGGGAATGGCCCGAGGGCGCCGGTGAGGCGCTTTCGTTAGCTCGCACTGTCTGCGACCTATGCGACGAGTTCGAGGGGTTCGTATTCAATCGCAATGAGGTGCAGTTCTACGAGTGGATCGAGGAATACGATCCCGACCTGTTCGAGCGGATTAAGCAGCTCGTGAAACGCGGTCAGTGGCATTTGATGGGTGGTTGGTACCTGCAGCCGGACTGCAACATGCCGTCCGGCGAGTCCTTCGTGCGGCAGATACTAGTGGGCAAGCGCTACTTCAGGAAGAAGTTCGGTGTCGAACCGACCAAAGCGACGAACCTCGACGCGTTCGGACATACGCGTGGCCTGGTGCAGATCCTCAAGAAAGGCGGGTACGACTCGTACCTGTTTTGCCGCCCTAAACTCGACGAAGCGCCGTTACCCGCGGCCGAGTTCGTCTGGGAAGGCTATGACGGGTCCGAGGTAATCGCAGCACTCGCCGAGTCGCACTACAACTCTCCTCCCGGCGGAGCGAGAGAGAAGATAGAAGAGTGGATGGAGCGTGATGCTGGCAAGCCGGTATACCAGGTGCAGTGGGGCGTTGGCAACCACGGGGGCGGCCCTTCTCGGCGGGATCTGGCGGACATCAAGAAGCTGATGGCGAGAGAGAAGAGCGCACGCATCGTGCACTCGACGCCGGAGGACTATTTCGCCGATTTGCGGAAGAACGGCCCTGCCCTACCCCGTCACTCCGGCGATCTCAATCCGTGGGCCGTCGGCTGCTACACGTCGATGATGCGTGTAAAACGTCTGCACAGACGACTCGAGAACGAGCTGTACTCAGCCGAGAAGATGGCAACGACCGCATGGGCCGCAGGCTTGCTTTCCTACCCCTCGCTGGAGATGGCTGAAGCAACGCGCGCAATGTTGGCAAACGAGTTTCACGACATCCTGCCGGGAACATCCATTCCATCAGTCGAGGAGAGCGTGCTGGCGGAACTCGGTCAGGGACTTACCATTGCGTCACGCGTGAAGACACGCGCATTCTTTGCTCTCACCGCCGGTCAGCGAGCTGGAAAGGACGGGTCCTATCCGATCCTGGTATACAACCATCACCCGTTCCCCGTGCAGACTATCGTCGAGTGCGAACTGCAGCCTGCGTGGCCCAATCGTGCCGACCAGTTCAGTGTGCCGGTCGTGACATCCGGCCGGCGTGAGCTGGCAGCTCAGGCAGAGCAGGAAGAGAGCAACATCAATGAGGACCACCGCAAGAGGGTGGCGTTTGTTGCCAAGCTAGAACCGGGAGAAATGAATCGCTTCGAGTGCCGACTCGAGAAGGTCAGGCGGAAGCCGGCCCCGAAGCTGAGAGAACGCCACGGTTCTTTCCGCTTCCGTACCGACGAAATCGACGTGGTCGTGAACGCGCGCACCGGGCTGATCGACCGATACAGAATTTTTGGCAAAGATTATCTGAAAACGGGCGCCGTCCGCCCGTTGGTGATGCGTGACAACGCAGATCCCTGGGGTATCACCGTGTCTCGGTTTCGCACTTCGGCGGGGCAGTTCAAGCTGATGAGCCAGACCGATGCAGCGCGCTTCGCCGGTGTGGCAGCGAAACGACTGTCTCCTGTGCGTGTCATAGAGGACGGCCCCGTTCGGTCGGTGATCGAGGCACTGTTCAGATACGGAGACTCAGCGATCTCCCAGCGGTACAAGCTGCCACGGATCGGTACCGAGATCGAAGTCGAAATACGTATCTACTGGCAAGAGAAAGACCGGATGCTCAAGCTGTCGTTCCCAACTCCATGGCCCGAAAGTTCGCTGTTGGGACAGGTCGCGTACGGGGTAGAGGAGCTTCATAACGACGGCGATGAGATGGTAGCACAGAAGTGGGTTGCTTTGGTTTCGCAGAAGGACAGCAACGCGATGTCGGTGATCAACGACTGCACGTACGGATGTGACGCCAAAGGAGGGGAGCTGCGTCTTTCACTGCTGCGCAGTCCGGCCCATGCATGTCACCCGACGTTCTCGGATCGTCCGCTCACTCAGCAGGATCGCCTGACTCCACGAGTAGACCAGGGCGAGCATGTGTTCCGGTTCTGGGTGAACGGCGGAACCGAACACGACAGACTGAGTACAGTGGATCGCGAGGCGTTGGCCCACAATGAGAAGTCGTTTGCACTCAGCTATTGGCCATCCGGTGAAGATGAAGTGACTCCAGGAGGACCCCGGCTGAGCGACCGTGTCGTTCAGTTGACGGTGTTCAAACGCGCAGAGGACGGCCATGACTTGATTGTCAGGCTCTTCGAACCGACAGGTCAGAGGCGCAAAACGACGTTGTCGGTGGCAGCGTGGGATATCAAGGTTCCGGTGCAGATGAGCCCGTTTGAGCTCAAAACATTGCGAGTGAACTTGAAGACTGGGCAATCGAGAGAAGTGAGCCTGTTGGAGGACTGATGGCAGATCCGGTGAAGGTCCTGCTCGTGGGTATAGGTGGTTATGGCGAAGCGTACATATCCGCTCTCCTCGACGAGGAACAAGGGAAGCGCTGCAGAATCGTCGGGGCGGTGGATCCGGAACCGGCGCGCTGCACACGTCTGAATGATCTCCGAGCTCAAGGCGTGCCGATATACGCGTCGCTCGAGTTGTTCTTCAAGGAACGTGGTGCCGACTTAGCCGTGATCTCGTCTCCAATTCAGCTCCACGCTGGACATGTAGAGCGTGCCTTGGCAGACGGTTGCCATGTGTTGGTGGAGAAACCGGCGGCTGCGTCGGTCGAAGACACGGACAGGATGATCGAGGCCAGAGACCGCAAGGAACGGCTAGTTGCTGTGGGATACCAGTGGTCGTTCTCCGGGTCTATCCTGAAACTCAAGAACGACATTCTTGCCGGCATGTTCGGCGCTCCAACGAGTGGCAGGTGCCTAACGCTGTGGCCACGAACCGAGAGCTACTACGCCAGGAACAACTGGGCCGGCAAGGAACGCGATACAGCCGGGCGCCCGATCTTCGACAGTCCCGCCAACAACGCGATGGCGCACTTCCTTCACAACCTGTTGTTCCTGCTCGGCGAAGACGTGGATCGCTCCGCAGAACCGGTTGAGGTCGATGCGCGCTTGGCACGGGCGAACGAGATCGAGACGTTTGATACAATCGCGATGAAAGTGCGATTGGCCACTGACACCCAGCTGTCGTTTTTCGCGTCGCATGCGATTGGAGAACGCGAGACCGTGGAACCGCGGTTCCAGCTCGAGTTCGAAGATGCGGCTCTCAATTTCCCGGGCGAGATGCACCCGATGACGGCTCGTTTCAAGGACGGGATGACTATCGAGTATCCATCACCGAATGCGTCGGTACATACGCGAAAGCTCTGGGCATCCGTGAACGCGGTGGTCAGCGGATCCGCGGTGCCATGCGGGCTGGAGGCGGCACGACCGCAGGTGCAATGTATCGAGATGATTCATGGGGCAGAGGCGAAGGGTGCAGAGGGGCAGGAACTGACTGCAGAGGGGCAGGTGCATCATTTCGCCGAGGAACGCATTCAGGTCGCCGATACGCAGGGGGGACGGTTACGGTGGGTGGATGGTTTGGCGAAGGCGATGGAAACGGCGTACGAGAATGGAGAGTTGGTGGAGTTATAGAATGCAGAGTGCAGATTGCAGAATGGGTGCTTTTCTGGCGCCGCAGATCTGCAATCTGCATTCTAATTTCTGCAATCAACTACTCCTGCTCGAACGCTCCCGCCAATTCTTCGAACCAGTTAACAACGATGCGCAAATCCGGCAGAAACAGGGGATACTCCTGCTCGTTGATCGATACAAGCAATCGCTGACCGTCCGGCGTTACATCGTACCCTGCCCCGTAAGGTAGCCCAGTACTGAACACCGAAGGATGCGACCAGACTTCTTCAGGGGTACCTGGCCCGTCTGCGATCCGCGCTCGCATGAAGGTGGTGGCGTGGTCGCCGTCGAACGCACCGCCGCTGTAGAAGTACAATTCTCTGCTATCCGATCGCCAGAGGGGAGCCATGCCACCGGCATTTGACACCTGTTGGAGCATATCCAGCTCAGGGTACCGGCGTACATAGACCTCGTAGCTGCCGGATTGATCTGAGGTGTATGCAAGCCACCGACCGTCCGGCGAAAGCGCCGGGAGTGTTTCATTTGCGGGGCCTTCCACCACCGGAACTGCGGTCGTGTCACCTTCTAGGCGTAGCAGCCAGATATCAAAGCCGGCTTCAGGACCAAGTTGACGCTGGAAGAAGAGTCCGTCTCCGCCAGGTAACCACGAATACGGTTGCTTGTCAGAGTCATCGGAGAACAGAATCTCCGGCGCGCCCGATCCATCGGCGCTCACGCGATAGAGATCCAGAATTCCTCCACCGCGATTCGACGCGAACACAACAGTGCGTCCGTCCGGCTCCCATATCGGCCAGAAGTCACCCGGGCCAGCGTCTGTTATGGCCTGCAAGCTTTGTCGCGAAAAATCGTACAGCCGGATACGCGCGGAACCCTGCCCACCGGAGATGCCGGCTGGGTCAGCTCCCCAGTAAACGAAACGGTCTCCACTTGGAGACAGCCGTGGACCCCACACCGTCCAAGTCCCTGCTTCAGTCGGGATCCTGTCCATCTGACCCGACCGATCAACAGAGAAGACCGATGTCTCCACATCCGGCACCGGTCCCGGCGCATAAACAAGCGTACCCGACTCGGAAACGGAATACAGCGTCGTGAACGGCGCAGAGAACACCGAATCCAATACTGGTATTGGTGTGCCTAGAACTTGCAGGCCATCAACATCAAACGGCGCTGCCCAAAGTTGGTTCGTTCGTTGATAAACGAGAAAACCGCTTTCGACGTACCGTGCTCCCCAGCCATCCTCCAACAGTGTGATCCGATCTCCACCACCCAGGGGAAGCACCCCAATTCTCCGAGTGGCACCACCTCCGCCCCACGCGGTGAACAACACGTGCTCACCGTCCGGCAAGAGCTGAGGAAAGGAAATAGTATATTCGTCTTCTTCCTGGTGTCGTTCGCGGAAAGTGAGTTGTTCTGGCGTGCCCCCGGATGCCGCTACGACTCGCAGCCCCAACCGACCTTCATTGTCCAGGATGATGTTGCCGTCCGGTCCCCAATAGGCACTCAAGATCGGCTCGCATTCGCACACCACCTGCGGAGAACCACCCGAAACCGGAACGGTTTTCAAGCGGCGGTCCCGCCAGCTGTAGAAGCCCAGCCACTGCCCATCGGGAGAGAAGAACGGCGAACCTGCGGATTCGGTCTCCGGGACGCGGCGGGCTTCGAACTGCTCGAGGTCGCGCACGAAGATGTGCGTTTCCGCGTCTCCTTCCTGACGGCCGACGAACGCAATGCGCCGCCCATCCGCGGAGATCGCCAGAGCGTCCGCTTCGGCACCGCTCTGCGACCCGACCGCGCCAACGGAGTTCGAATCTGCCGGATCCAGAGCTAGCACCAGACGGATTGCGTTATCAGTGCTCGACGACGTCCCACCGGAAGGCCACAGCACCAGCGCCACTACTACAGCGGAAAGCAGACCCACTAGACTCCAAGCCAGAAGCATTGGTTTGGACCACAGGCTTTCTTTCAAACTGACACGCACGGTTGCGCCCGTGTCCTCCCACGCGACCGGCCCCGTAGCACGCAACGCATCCGCGAACTGTTTGACCGTGGCGAACCGATCCGCCGCCAACTTCGCGAGCGCTTTCCTGATCGCCGAGTCGGCTTGAGGGGGCACCAACTCGCGCGAATCCCGCACACTTCGCACTGGCTCGGTCAGCACCTTGGCGATGATGGCCTGAGCGTTTGGCCCCGTGTGAGGTGGTTCCCCAACCAGCATCTCGTACGTCACACACCCGAGTGCGTAAACATCGCTCCGTGCGTCAACATCCTGTTCACCGCTCGCCTGCTCAGGGCTCATGTAATGCGGAGTACCCAGGCTGAGTCCGGTTTCCGTAAGGCGCGTTCCACCCGCCTCCGTCACTGCCTTCGCGATCCCGAAGTCGGCAATGAGTGCATGGCCCCCAGTCAGCAGGATGTTCTCCGGCTTGATATCACGGTGCA
>JBDGYW010000007.1:0-5132 GCA_039588935.1 Gemmatimonadota bacterium
TGACATCAGCCGAATCCGAAATGGTCGTGGTGCTTCCCACGATTGCCGTATCAATGCGGCTCGTGGGATCGAGCGCAACCTCGAGGGGGAGCAAAACCAGGGTATCGACGATAGCTGCGGGCCCACCGGACGGTCCGATCACCGACACGAGGATGGTGTCTACGTAGGTACCCTCCGCGACGTCCGTTGGATCTCGGGTCCAATGGAGCGTTCCGCTTCCCGTACCGCTCGCTGTGGTCAGGGTGAGCCATGGTGCCCCACCGTGCGTCGCCGACCAGGTGGCTACGTCGGCACCTGGTCCGGTGAGCGTGACATCAGCCGAATCCGAAATGGTCGTGGTGCTTCCCACGATTGCCGTGTCACTGCGGCTCGTGGGTTGCACAACCACCGCGAGGGTCGGCTGAACCAGTAAGGTATCGATGACCTCGAACGGACTGTCGTAAGCACCTGCCGCTGCTACCGAAATTGTACCGATATGAGTTCCCTCGGTGAGCCCCGAGGGATCTCTGACCCACCGAAGCTTCGAGGTCCCAATCCCAATTGCGGTAGTTAGCGTGAGCCAATCGGCTGCGCCAGAGGTCGCACTCCATGTGGTTGTTGCCGCATTGGCACCGCTCATCACGACCGTCGCCGAGTCCGATAATGGAGTCGTGCTCCCGATCAGAGCGGAGTCGAGGCGCGTGCGCGGCACCACCGCGATGGTGAGTGGGCGGCTGAGTGTGAGCGAGAACATCCCGCGACCGTGAGTGGCAGCGAGCAGCACGCCGGTACTTGCGTTGTATGCGATGTCAAAGACTGCGACGTTGGGCAGTCCGTTGTCCAAAGAAGTCCAGCTTCCACCGAAATCTTCCGATACGAACACGCCAAGGTCGGTCCCGATGAACACCGTGCCGCGCTCGACTGGATCCAGCAGCACTGCGTTTACCGGCGTGTCGGCGAGATTGGAGCTCAAATCTTGCCAGCTGGTCCCCCCATTGGTTGTACGGAACACGTGCCCTGTGCCGAACCCCGACACCGTGAGGTAGGCTGTCCGCCAATCCAGAGGATCGACCGCAATATCCTTCACATGCCGGTTGGGAAGGCCACTGGTGATCTGATCCCAGGTCGCACCTCCGTTCGTCGTCAACTGCACCAGCCCGTTATTGGTCCCAACGTAGATTACGGTCGGATCTGAAGTGGCTGGAGCGATAGTCGAGATCGTCCCTCCTCCACCGGTCAAATCGGGGCTGATTATGGACCAGGAATCGGCGCGGTTGTCAGTCCGATAGATCCTGAAGGTTCCGAAATAGAGCCTTTGGGGGTCGGTGGGATCCATCACCAAAGGAGGAATGAACAAGCCCCGATCAGAGGTGTTGATACCACTCAGTCTCAGATTGAATGACCCACCGTCCGACCGGCGCGGACCGACGTAGCTTTGCCCCGAGACCCACTGGGTTTCCCCATATCGCGTGGTCGGGCTCAGAAAGTCGATCGCGGTGAACCCGCCGTCGCCTCCAATCACATGCATCCAATCGAACGACCCTGTGTACTGCAACGTCCCGTTGTCCTGCGTTCCACCCAACGCTACGGTCGGATCGGTCGGATGGAGCGAGATCCCGGGGTAAAACTGTGTGAGCGCAAGGTTGGTGTTCAGGGATGTCCAGGTGGCACCGCCATTGCTGGAGCGGAATATCCCACCATCATTCCCCACCAATACAACCTGAGGATTCTGAGGATCGAAGGCGAGGTAATGTTGGTCGACGTGGATGCCGCCCCGTATGTCGGAGAAGTTCGCCCCGCCATCGGTTGACCGGTAAAGCGAGACTCCGCCGAAGAAGACAGTGTTGGGATCGGTCGGGTGCACCGCGATGGTCATGTTATACCAGCACTGTCGCCCGCACGAAGCTGACGTGGCGCTCAGCTGGATCCAGCTCCCACCACCGTCGACCGTTTTCCAGATGCCGAGCAACTCCGAGTTGGCTGTGTTGTGTACGCTGGCGTAGACGGTCGTCGGTGCTGACGCGGAGATCGCGACATTGATCCTTCCGACACCGCTAGTTGGGAATCCGTTGCTCAGAGCGGTCCACGAGTTGCCCCCGTTGATGCTCTTGTAGACACCCTTGGTGCGGACCGCCGTGTAGAGCACCGCGTCATCGGTTGGGTCGATCACGATATCCGTCGCGGCACAGGTCCAGAATGAACTGCACCCCAGGTCCGAGACCAGGACTTCCGACCAACTCATGCCACCGTCGAGAGAACGCTGGAGTCCGAAATCGCTGGCGGCGAACACGGTGGTGGTGGGGACATTCCCGGCCGTGCTCGGAATGATGACAACTCGCGAGATCCTGGCACCGCCATAGCCGGTCTGGAACGCCGACGCACCGAGTTGGGTCCAGCTCACTCCTGCATCCTCTGAGCGCAGCACCCCACACCCATAGTAGCTGTCACCCGAGAAGTGTTGCTCACCGGTGCCCGCATACACGATGTTTGGATCCACCGGGTCGATGGCGATACCTCCCATGGCGAGGGAGCACTCGCCATCGGTGAGCGGTGTCCAGTTGGCGCCACCGTTGGTGGTCTTCCACACACCGCCCTGGGCTCCGCCGATGTATATGATGTCGGAGTTGGTTGGATGGATAGCGACCGCGGTAAGGCGTCCAGTCGAAGTGAGGTTGATGGGAATCCGCTCGGGCCCGATGGGGATCCAGCTAGTGCCGCTGATGGGTGGGGGTCCGGCCAGTGGACTCACGCCTGTAGCAATGAAGTCCTGCCTGGCCCGTTGCAGAGCTCCAGGGGGAATGGCAGCGAAGGGATAAGCGCGCTGTTCGTAGAAATACTGCCATCGTAGACGAGGATTGTCGGGTACCTGTCTGCTTTGCGCCGCTGACGGCAAAGGAACGAGCGACAGAGCGACGGCCGTCACCAGACACCGCATTACCAACCACCCATGCTGCGTGGATCCACCGTTCTCAACCCAAGACTCAGTCACGGGCCGCCAGCAATGTCCCCTTCCCTTTCCGGAGGGGTCAGTACGAACACCACGGGGTCGCTGATTCCGCCCGGTGTGGTAACGGTCAACTGATATTCCGCAGGCAACAACACCATTGGAGGCACTTCGCCTGAACTTGGAGCCTCTTTCGGTATCCAGAAGCTAATGCGTGTGCCGTCTTCGTGGGACGGAAGATCGGAACTGGCAATGCCACCGAAGGTCACCACGTTGGTGGTCGGGGCAAACCCGTGCCCCTCGATAGTTATCTGCACGGGGATCGCCACGCCGGCTGGACCGCTTGAGGGCGACAGTCGCACGATCACGGGAACCGCCCCAGACTCGGGCACGACATCCGCGGTCTGGTAGCCGGCGCAACCGAGAGTTACAGTCGGCGCCACGGCAAGAGACAGTAGCCAGTGTTGAATCACATTCATCCGCTGAGCGTAATCTATGCAAATACTACTAGTCCGGTGCAATCACCGATGGATCAGTGGCCTCGTCGGCAGGCGGGCGTCTACTGCGGCGTCACAATTCGGCACCTATTACGGCGTCAGTCAGGCGGTAGGGGCAGCCGGGCCACCGACGGGTTGCACTCCAGGTCTGAAATAGCACCACAAACACAGAGAGTCAACACAACGTGTAGCTTGGAAGTCGACCACCACAACTGAACCGGTTTGTGGCCTAATACCGGTCCGTCGGTGCAGAATGCGAGACACCCTAGCGGATCCCGCGCCATGATATCATCTTGGCACCATGTCGAGACCTAGGGAAACCCCGGTAACCTTCACGCACCACGAGGCCAGAGAGATCCGCAAGGCGTTGGGCCAGTCGCCAACGGGTGTGGGTTGCCCACGTTGCGGGAGTGTACTGAGAATCAGCGATCCCATGGCTCGTGAAGGTTCGCTGGGTGAGTCTTTTGAAGTGCGATGCGAACCCTGCCACCGTGTTGCGATCATCACAGAAGTGCCAGGCACCCGTCGACCGGATCCCAATATTCAGTAGGCGGAAGGACCTCACGTCACGGACAGTCCTACTCACCACTCATTTGCCGGATCGTACACGTATACCGAGCCAACGCTGTCGTAGCAGCCCCTACCGCCAATCACGTAGATCTTGCCATGAGCCGTCACGGCGACGTGATCTCTTGTTCCGGTCATGAGCGGGAACCGTTCCCTCCACGAATCGATCGATGGATCGTACATCTCCGCTGCCCGCTGAGGTCAGTCGGAGTTGTACCCGCCGATCCCGTTCGGGTCGGTGACGCCAGTTGGTTAACCGCCGCAAGAAGCACAAAGAGCGATTGTATCAGTGGTATCATGCGGAGGAAGCGATCCAAGGGAATACTCACAAGGTGAACCTCATTCTATGCAGGTCCTCGACCTGAATTATTGACTGATTTGGGTGCGACTAGAGGATGGCGTGCTACACTCGGGATAATCTAAACAGGCCAAGGACAACTCGAGTCAGCCCACACCCCTCCTGCCGGCCTATCCCCTTCTCTTCTGTTACATTTGTTGGTCACCTGACTTCCTCCTTTGGAGACACAGTACATGAGTGAGAACAAACGCGAGATCCCGCTTGGTGTCGCCCTGATCCCAGTCATCTTCCTGATCGCCGCCCTTGGCGTGACTATCGGCGTGCTTCACCAGGACGCGCACATTCCCCTCATCTGTTCCGCCGCCGTAGCCGCAGGCGTGGCAACATTCTACGGATATTCCTGGAAAGAGATCCAGGATGGGATGCTCCACGGCATCAACCTAGCCATGGGTGCGATACTGATCCTCATGGTCATCGGTACCATGATCGGCACCTGGATACTGGGTGGAGTGGTTCCATCGATGATCTACTACGGACTGCAGGTGCTGTCTCCGGGCATCTTCCTGGTTGCGACCATGGTGATCTGTGCGGTTGTGGCGCTCGGCACGGGATCGTCGTGGTCGACTGCCGGTACCGTCGGCGTCGCCCTCATTGGAGTGGGTACTGCCCTTGGCATTCCGGTCTCTATGACTGGCGGAGCCATCATCTCCGGCGCGTATTTCGGTGACAAGATGTCGCCGTTGTCGGACACTACGAACCTGGCCCCCGCCATGGCCGGCACAGACGTATTCTCACACGTTCGCCACATGGTATACACCGCTGCACCCGCCTTCGTGATCGCTCTGAT
>JBDGYW010000007.1:5137-32739 GCA_039588935.1 Gemmatimonadota bacterium
CGCTCTGATTCTGTTCGGTGTGCTCGGTATTCGTTTTGCCGGCGGCGACTTCGATCCGCAGCAGATCAATCAGATGGTGGATGGGCTGCAGGCTACCTTCACGATCCACTGGATTCTGCTGGTGCCTCCATGCCTGGTCATCGTCATGGTAGTCAAAAAGATCCCGCCGCTGCCAGCCCTCTTCGGCGGCACCATCATCGGAGGCCTCTTTGCCCTCCTCATGCAATCGAGTTCCCTGGGTGACGTAATGAGCGCCGCGATGTCGGGATACGAAGGAGTTTCTGGTATCCCGGCAGTTGATGACCTGCTCACACAGGGTGGGCTGACCGGCGACACCGGCATGATGTGGACGGTCGCACTGATTGTCTGCGCGCTTTCATTCGGGGGCATCATGGAGCGGACCAGGATGCTCGAGGTCATCGCGATGTCCCTGCTCCGCCTGGTCAACTCTACGGGTTCACTCGTCACCGTAACCGTTCTCAGCTGCTTCGGCATGAACACCGTGGCCTCCGATCAGTACATGGCGATAGTGATCCCCGGCAGGATGTTCAAGAACGCATATGACAAGAGGAAGTTGGCGCCGGTGAACCTGTCCCGTGCGCTCGAGTCGTCGGGGACGATGACGTCGCCGCTCATACCGTGGAATACGTGCGGAGCCTTCATGAGTTCTACACTGGGCGTAAGTGCGTTGGCGTATGCACCGTTTGCGTTCATGAACCTGCTCATACCTCTCATCACAATATTCTATGGCTTTGCCGGTATCACGATGACGACCGTGGAGAACGGGAACTCCGAGGAAGCTGAGGTTACGGAGTCGGCAAAGGCATAACATTTGTTGGCTCCAGCGCCGTCGCGGATCCCTTCCGTTCGCCGTTGACAGGTGCGTGAACATAGAGGTCGCCAAGACCAGGCCATAGAATCTGGAGGCAACCATGTTGCGACGAAGCGGAGTGATGCGCGCCGCAAACATTTGGCTCGGCCCAGGTGAGATCGATGATCTCAACAGCATCCTGAGAGCCGCTCGCGCACAGCAGGCCACCGATGTCCACATCGTTGCAGGGTCACCCGTCTTCATCCGGGCGGACGGAGAACTCCAGGCTTGTTCGGAGCAGACTCTCACCGTCTCAACGGCGAGACACCTCAGCTACTCACTTTTGAGCGATAGCCAGATATCCGAGTTTGAAAGAGATCTGGATCTGGACTTCATGACCACAGACGAGGACCACGAACGTTACCGCGTGAACGTGAGCTACAACAACGGTGCGACGGGGGCTGTCATACGCCTGCTCCCCAGTTCACCGATGCCCCTCGAGAGGCTAAAGCTCCCGCCCCTAGTTGAAGAATTGACACACGCCAACAAAGGCCTCGTGCTGATCACCGGAAGCACGAGTCAAGGCAAGACGACTACGATGGCAAGTATGGTGGACGCGATCAACCGGCACAGCAGAAAACACATCGTCACGATCGAGGACCCCATTGAGTACCTGCACGTGAACGACCAGTCAATCGTGCGTCAGCGTGAAGTCGGGCGGGATACGCACTCGTTCGGCTCCGGCCTGCGAGCGGCACTGAGACAGGACCCCGATGTCATTCTCATCGGAGAAATGCGCGACTATGAGACCATAGAGAATGCGCTGCGAGCAGCCCAAACAGGTGTTCTCGTGCTATCCACACTCCACATCATCTCTATCGACAAGGTGATGGATCGAGTGCTTTCGTACGCACCCGCGGGCTCGGAAGGACTGTTGCGGACCATGACTGCCGAGGCCCTCGCAGGCATCATCCACCAAGAGCTACTGCCGACCGTGGACGGCGGCAAGCGCGTGGCGTGCGAAACACTGTCCGCGACGCTTGCGGTGCGAAACATCCTGCGCTCCCAAAGCGATCCCCAACTTCGCAGTGTGATACAGGGAGGTAAGCAAGTCGGGATGCAAACGATGGAAGCGTCGCTCGAGCAACTCCTGGCTGAAGATGTGATCAGTGAAGGCGTCTTTGCGGACGTCGTGAAGAGCTACCGTTAAGCAATTCGCTTCTCATCAAGAGGCTGTCTGAACTATGCTGGCCGACCAAGCACGATGCACCGCATGCGATCAAGTGTTGTCGGAGGACGCTCAGTTCTGCGAAACGTGTGGTACCCCGACACAAGCAGGAATGTCCGAGGCGGCAAGGACAGCCCAGTCCGACCCACCGATTGATCCTCGGGAAACCGAATACGAGGCAGCCCTCAGGGAGGCAATTGGAGCAGAATACGATCTGCGAGAGCCCATAGGCCAGGGCGGCTTCGCCAAGGTCTACAAAGCATACGATGTCAGGTTGGCTCGCTTTGTTGCCATCAAAGTGATCCGTCCCGACCTGGCAGGCGCGCGCGCATTTCTTGATCGGTTCAAACGGGAGGGCGTCGCGTTAGCGAAACTCCGCCACCCGGGCATCGTCCCTATCTACGACATCCGTGAATCCGGTGATCTCATCTACTACATAATGCCGTTCATAGACGGTGAAAACTTGAAAGACAGACTCGAGCGGCTTGGCCGGCTACCGCCGTTTGAGGCCCATCGCATACTCAGCGAACTATCCGACGCAATCACCGCAGCTCACCGTTCAGGAATCGTCCACCGCGACATTAAGCCGGAGAACATCATACTGGAGGGAAATCTCCGGAAAGTGCTCCTCATGGATTTCGGCATCGCAAAATCAGCCGAGCCAAACGGTCAGAGGCTTACGGGCAGTGGTGTGCTGGTGGGCACACCGACCTACATGTCGCCCGAGCAAGCGGCCGGGGACACGGAGATCGATCACCGAGCCGACATCTATGCTCTCGGTGTCCTCGCATATCACATGGTCGTAGGGGAACTGCCGTTCACGGGAACACCTCAACAAGTGATGGTCAAGCACATCACGGACATTCCCACACCGGTACGAACACTCAACCCATCGGTTCCAAAAGCTCTGTCAGACGCAATCGCACGTTGCCTCGCCAAACAACCTTCGGAACGGTTCGAGACGGCGATGGATCTGTGGCGTCAACTGCAGACGGTGATCTTCTTTGCCAACGAACCCACTCAGATTCCTCGATCGAAGGTGCCGAAATTGGAACTTATCGCTGCCCTTGTCCTGGTCCTCGGGCTCATTGGTGGTTTCTCGATTGGGAAGCTGATGTTTGATGAATCAGCCAGGCAATCCACTCCGCCGGCGGTCATGAGGCCGTCGCCAGCTGATTTCATGACCGGATGGCTCACGCACGTGAAGAACCTGGGCGGAGAGATGGCGACAGATTCAATAAGAAGCGAGGCAGTCGCCGCATTTGGCCGACTTGCAGCGATGGCCCGCGTAACGCCTGGGTCGGACCCTACTTCGCCAGCCGTTCAACTGACACCGGAACAACTACTGCGCGACGAAACCTACGTGGACCTGTTGGCAAATTTCGACGAGTCCAGAATGCTCATCCGCGATTACGGCAACACCGCGGTTGCGGTGACACCGTACTCCGACTCTGTCGCGGTTTGCGGAACGGCTACCTTCACGCTGCGGTTGAACGGCAGTGATTGGAAATTGCTCTTGTTGCAGCTCCACGACTCAGGAGAGCCGTGCACATCGTAGATGCCAGCTGACGATTCCATTGTGAATCGCCGCTACGCAGTTACTGCATCCGTACTACCCAAACCTGCATGTGGGACGGTAACTGATGATCAGACGCATCGCTGACCCATATTGCCGTTCCCAGCCGATTGTCTCCTGACAACAGTGTGTAATACGTCGACCCCGCTCTCACGCTCGCAGTCTCCACGGAGGACGTAAACTCGGCATTCTCGGGTGTCAGGCGGAGCGATGGTATGAGGCCGAACTCCCCCTCCGAGAGCATGTGCGAGCCGTAGAAAATGTCGTACAGATCCCAACTGGTCATCTCGAGCGTGGGGTTGACGCCGTCTAGCCGGTCGTCCACGTAAAGGGTCGCAGCCCACTGTGCCAACAGCGTTTCGATTGGCTGCTCCACAAGCTGCTCCAGTAGCGCAAACCCGTTGATGCTACCGCGGACGATGTCTTGGTGAAGTCCGGCCTCCCCACCCCCATAGCTCTGTCCATACTGGTCAGACAACCATCGCAGCAATGACCACGGGACACCGTACGCCTCCCGACCCTCGAAGCAGGGGCCCCCGTTGTCGTTGTCAAGCCAGGTGCACTCGTGGGGCGCCTCATCGAGATGTATGTTGGCGTCAGCATCAGTGGGAGCCCAGCCAAAATACAGGCCCAAGTCGACGATTTGATCGGAGTACCAATCGAATGACGTCGTATCATCCCAGTTCAACGCAACTTCGAGCGGGAGATTCTGCCCAGGTACTCTGCCCTCAGCCGCATAGCCGACGACTTCTTCGCCCAGAGTCGCCTGGCCCTCCGCTATCCAGATTGAAGGGAAACTTCCGCCAGCCGCTGCCCTCCCGCTGATTTGGATCACGTGGACAAGCTCGTGGGCCGATATTGCAGGTGACCACGCGAGGGCATCTTCGAGAGCAATCTCATCGCCGAGCTCGCCGTTGGGGTCCGGCGCTTCTCCGTAGAAGTATTCACCCTCATTGCTGCCTAAGTTGGACTGGCTACGTGCTCCAAAGTCGCAACTGGTAGTGAATCCGAGCGAACCCCGTTCGTTAACCCGCCTTGTGATGACCATGACGATCCGACCATTGTCGTCAGCATCGGACGGACCTCCGAACTGAGCGGTGTCTACCGGGTAGATTATATCGTCGAACTGTTGACTGAGCGTCTCGTAGTCATTTGATGTGTATCCACCGGATGGGTTCTCGACGTCCTCCAGCCAGATTCCCTTCGCTCCAACGGCCGTGACTATTGTTGTCACAGAATCGTAAGTGTTGCAGGTCCCGTCGCCAGTCGTCACCCGAACTGCTATCGTGTCTCCAACAGTGACGTTCGAGTCGATCGCCGCGGCCCCGCTTGCGCTCGTCCGTTGCGGCCCTACCCACTCCGAGCGGATCCGATCGAAATTCAGACGATCAAACGCCCTGATCCCGGACTCCACCGCCCTGTGACGGTTGATGCGCGCCTGCCGAGCCCGATCGAGGATGCGACGACTCTGCCCGCCAGAAGCGTCGGTGTGCGCAGTGAAGAATGCGGGCGGACCGGAGGAACCGGCCGAGGCAAAGGATGAGAACTTTATGGGGGTAATGGTACTCACCGCCTCAGACGTAGACTGCACTCCTATTAGATAAGACTCCGACGCGACGGTTTCATCGAACTGCAAACAGAAGTCACTCGGATCCTGTACAATCTCCTGCTCGCCGACCGCCAGGTCCAGAAATGCAGTGGGTGTGAGGCCGGCGGAGACCGGTGCAGAGGGGATGCCCCCGACGGTCACACTGACATTTGCCGGCCCAAACGGCCTGCACGCGTCGGGAATCGTTATGTCGAGTTGAGTGGTGGTGGCGGAATTGACCGTCGCTGTTAGATCACCAACCACCACGGTGTTGTTCGCAGGTGTAGCATCGAACCCCGTACCGGTGAGAGTCGCGTTTCCTCCCAATTGGATCGTGGTTGGGAAAACCGAGGTTAGCTGCAGATCATGGACTGTCGCCGTGAAAACAACGGGACTCCCGACTACCCCTGAAACGGTCGCAAACGCCGTATCCTCGCCGACGATCGCGCCCACAGCCCAGCCGGTGACAGCTTCTCCAATCGTGTTCGTGAACGCAACGGTTGAATCGACAGATCCTCGTCCTGTCGGAACTGTGAACGCCACAATCTGTCCCTGCACGTCGTTGGCGTACTGATCTCGCACTTTGACAGCAATGACGTCAGGAAGCTTGGTTTCCTTAAAGGCAAATTGGTCGTCACCCGAAACCATCGATATAACATATGGGACATCGGCTGCGGCACTGGCGCTGAATGTAGCAGAGATGTTGGTGGCGCCAGCGACTGCTGCTGTGACCTGCTGGCTCGACCCAGCGACCGTGCCCAAGGTCCAGTCGGTTGATGCCTGTCCTCCCGCGTCAGTGGTGGCGGTGGCACTCGATACCGCACCATTACCGGCCGACACGGTGAACGACACGCCGACGCCCGACATCGGTTGTCCTGATTGGTCGTTGATTTGAACGACGAGGGGCGCGGCGAGGACCTGGCCGACAATCCCGTTTTGCGCATTACCTGAAGCGGCAACGGCCTGCGTTGCCCGAGGCTCCTCCGGCGGCGGCTCCGTGGTGCCGTCACCGCCACATCCCAGATATACACCAGCAACCGCGACCGATAATGCAGAGACACGAACCAAAGAGCGCAACATGAGCGACCCTTCCTGAACCGAATCAGAATATCAGATTTCCCAACTGAGCGTTAGACCAATCCGAGGGCACAGCTGTTCCAGTTTTCCGGTCACCCCGAGCCGAAAGAACCAGCCACTTCCGCCAGCTTTGTAGGTGGATCTACCGCTCCCTGACTATTCCAAAGCTCTGCACATGAAGCTCAGCCCCGTCCACGGGCCCCGCAATCCACACTTTTGCCCCGGCCAAATTCTCCAACTGTGCCGGGACCGCAGTGAGCTTGAGCGCGCTCTCGCGCGCTAGCCACAACTCGCCCTCCCGAAGTTCCAAAACGCCGAGGTACGCGGACGCCGAGTTCACCGAGACAACGTCGTATTCACGAACATCAATGGCCTGCTCGGGCATTCCCTGTGGATTCGGGACATCACTTCCAGCCACGGAAACCAGTACCCCCGAAAGCCTGCCAAGTTCTTCTCGGAGTTCGCCGACCAGCGCGATTTGGGTAACGTCCCCGCCCTCGCCTCTGCTCAACACAACTTGTGGTGAAGGATCGTTACCGACAACGCGGACAACGCCTTCCTCAGTCGCGTCTTCCGCGCTCGCAGAATCAGTGTCACCGTCCTCGGCGGCACGCATTTCCGGCTGCGGACGATCGGTATCTCGCTCGTCGGCGGGTTGCGATTGATCGTCTCCATCTCCACCACACGCCGCCACCGCCAACCCAAGTGCGAGCATTATTGAAAGCCGCATCACTCCTCCTATTGAACCCGCACGATCCACAAGATCGGCATCATTCCCGTACCCGACAGCACATCGTCTCTACCGTCGCGGACACGGATCGCGAGCGCTGGACGCGCGCCCGCAGCACTCACGATAGTATATGCATGACTGCCACCGCGGACAGTCCGAGGATCAGAAAAGGTTCCGAAGGAGCGCTCTTCGGGCTCCAGATTGGCCGTAGACCCAAGAGCCGACAAGACATCCGGAAGGTCCCAACTCGTCATTGTCAGCGCACTCGGCACCCCGGGTACCCAGTCGTCGGTGTAAAGCATGGCACCCCACCGAGCGAACAACATGTCGAAGTCCATTTCGGTTACTGCCTCGACGTTCTCCACTCCAAGGAGCGACGGGTTCGCACTGATGAGGTCCTTGTGGAACGCCGATGGGTCCACCGAATAGAACCGGTCGGTTAGATAACGCAGCATCGACCAACTGGCGCCGTAGAAGCTCGATTCGTCGCATATCCCGATGTTGCCGGAGAAATTCCCAAAGAGCGTGCAGTCCTCAGGAGCATTTGCGAGTTTGGGCGCGCCTTGACCGTCGTACCCGAAGTAGTACCCGAGTTTGGTGATGCCTGGCCAGTACCAGTAGGGTGGTCCCGAAGTCGCTACTGAGACACCATAGTTGTTGCCTGCGGAATTCCCGTTGGCGGCATGGCCTACGACCTCCTCAGCGAACGTCGCCTGCCCCTCTGCAATCCAGGATGCCGGGAACGTACCGCCGGGCAGCACCACTGTCCGCCGACTTATCTGAATGTTGTGAGTGAACTCGTGAGCGATCAGTACGGGCAGGAAGTTGGTCACGTCCTCGCGTTCGTATTGCCCTCCATCGGCACCCGCGAAGTCACCATTCGGATCCCGTACAAACCCGTAGAAGATCTCGCCTGAATCGCTGTAGGTGCAGGACTCCCTCGAGATAAGATCGCCGCTGTATACGAAACCAGCCGCTCCGGTGAGGTTAACTTCCTTTGTCATCACGATGACGATCTTGGAATTCTGATCGACATCTGACGGCACTCCAAAGAAGTCAGTGGCAAAAGGGTAGATGAAAGTGTCGAACGTCTCACTTGCGCTGTTGATATCGGCCAAGGTGAGTGAATCGGCCGTGGGATTTGCATCGTCAGTGTACCAGACTCCGTATTCACCTACGTTGCGCGCCGTCGCAGTGATTTCCGCATAGTCATTGGTGGTACAACCCGATCCCGGCACTCTGAACACCCTCTGGTCTCCCACATCCACGTTTGGCGCCATCGACCCAACAGTCGCTCCGGATCGTGCCATAGCCCCACCGTCCAAGTACTGAATCCCCGGATTTGTAGCCGGATCCAGATAGCGCCGTTCGTACGCACGGATTTCCGCCTCGCGCGCAGCCTGCCGATCTCGCAAAGCCATGATCTCTGCATCCACGGTGAATGGACGCGAAGCTGAGGATCTGCTCGGTCGCGGCAGCATTGCCGGAGGGGACGCGGATGCACCGGCCACGCTGGCAAGTGTGAACGGCATGACCTGACCTGGAACCTCGGCAGCCGCCCCAACACCGATCAGGTATTCGTCTCCACCAACGGCCGATGCCGCAAACTGGAGGCAGAAATCGGTGGGATCGTCGACGATCACCTGCTCCCCGACAGCGAGCGCCAGTTGTGGCGACATCGGCTCGAGGGGGTGCCCCGGGAACGTATCATCGAAACCACTTACCGAAACAACGACATCAACCGCTCGCTCGGGTCGACAATCAAATGCGGGCACAGTAATCGTCATCGAGGTAGAACTTGCGACATTGGTGATCGTCGCCGTTGCACCATCTACGGTGACCGTGTTGTTGTCAGGTGTAACGTCGAATCCGGTCCCCGTGATCGTTGCAGACCCACCTTCGACCAGCGGGTTAGGTGAAACCGCCGTTACGCTGAGCATCGTAGCGGTTGCCGAGAGCGCAATTGGGCTCCCCGTCAATCCGGTGGCGCTCGCCTGAGCCGTATTTGCACCAATGGCCGGACCCAGCGTCCAGGTTGCCTGAGCATTGCCGCCAGCTCCAGCAATCGCGCTGGTTGTAATCGAGCCGCCTCCCGAGACGACTGAGAAGTCAACAGTATCACCAGGGGCCGCATTGCCGTACTGGTCAAGCACCTGAACCACAATCGGGTTGGCGAGCGGCGTGCCCGGGAACCCGTTTTGCCCGTCCCCGGACACGAGCGCCAGAGTGGCAGCCACGTCAGCGGTTGCCGTTGCTAGAAAGACTGCAGGTGACGTAATACCCGCTGCTGATGCAGTTACCTCCAGGTTGCCAGCCGTCGTGCCAAGTGTCCAGGTCGTGGATACGCGGCCGTCGCTGCCCGTTGTGCCACTCGTCGGCACAACACTGCCACCACCCACCGCCACCGTGAATGTCACCGAGATTCCCGACATGGGGTTTCCCACCTGATCATTCACCTGAGCGATGAGGTCGTTCGCTAGAGCAGTACCGACCGTCCCGGTCCGACCACCACCGTCCACGGCCAGGATGGAGGTTGCAGTAGGAGTGACTGGCGTACTTCCGCCATTGTCGCCTCCGTCATCTGGTGAGTTGTCATCCACCGGGCACTCGGAGGCGGAGAGCACTACAACCAATGTCCCGACTGTTAAAAGACGGAGCAAATGATCGCGAGCAGGCAAAATAGTCATATCGGTACCGCTTTGGCCAGTTAATGGTGCCCTAAAGGTATCTAAAATAATGATTCCAACGCAACCGCCCGTGGGAGCCACAAATTCTCTGCATACCTGCGAAAAGGGCGATGGTCACACGCCATCGCCCTCGTCATACCGCTCATACTTGCGGAGTCATTCAGTTTTTCAGTGAAGTCTCGAACAGCTTCAGGATTCTCCTGTATTCGTCCGTCCAGCTGTACGATTGCTGGAAGCCGTGACGTTCGACCGGGTACATCGCAACCTCCCAGTCTTCCTTTCCAAGCTCGATGAGACGTTGCGCCAACCGAACCGTATCGTAGAACAAAACATTGTCGTCCAACATCCCGTGGCACATCAACAGGTGCCCTTCCAGCCCCTCGGCAAAGTAGATAGGAGAGGAGCGCTGATAGGCCAAAGTGTCAGCTTGCGGTTCATTGAGGATGTTGGAGGTGTAACCGTGGTTGTAGTGCGCCCAGTCGGTCACAGGTCGAAGCGCGGCACCGGCCTCGAATACCCCGGGTGTGGTGAACATCGCCATTAGCGTGATGAAGCCGCCGTAGCTTCCGCCGTAAAGCCCGATGCGTTCCGCATCCACACCCATGTTGTCCACCAGCCACCCCGCACCATCTACCTGGTCGGTGAGATCCGTACCGCCCATGTGGCGGTAGATGGCGGTTCGCCAATCACGTCCGTGGCCTGCGCTGCCACGATAGTCCATGTCCAATACCGTGTAGCCTCGAGAGGCCAAGAGGTGATGAAACATGTATTCGCGGTAGTAGTTGGACCACCAATTGTGCACGTTTTGCAGGTAGCCGGCACCATGCACAAAAATGACTGCGGGCCGTTGACCTTCTGGCGCAACCTCGGCGGTCGGCCTGTAGAGCCGCGCCGGCACCTCCACCCCGTCGCGCGCGCGAATCATCACGATCTCGGGTTTGATCCAGTTACCACGCCGCCATTCCTCGGATGTGCTCTCCGTGATCTTTTGCATATCGCGGCCAGGTCTGTTTTCCTGAATGTACAGTTCCGCCGGATGATTCGCTTCCGAATGGGAGATCGCTAGCCAGCGACTGTCCGGCGACACCGTGGCATCTTGCCGACCCACGGCAGACGTAACCATCGTCATCTCACCACCGGCGACCGGCATGGTGTAGAAATGCACTTCTGCGAAACTCTCTCTATTGGTGGTGAGGTACCAGGTTTCACCATCGAGCGAGAGGCTGGCGTTCAAAACTTCCCATTCACCGCTCGTCAGCGCTGTCGCTTCTCCACCCATCGCCGGCACGGTGTAGAGATGTGCCCAACCTGTTCTCTCCGACCCGAAGAAGACTGTCTCGCCATCAGGCAGGAACCCTGCCGAGTACGACAGCGGTCCGCCAACCCAGGCGTCATCATGCAGGTGGTCCACCACACGGGTATCCATACTCGGCAAGTCGACAACCGCATACCAACGGTCTTCTCTGTCGTCAGCGTCGATGCGTATCAACGCATGGCGGGAATTCGGCGACACGGCCATGCCGCGAATGCTGCGGTCACCCTCTCCGATGCTGTCACCGACAAACGTAACCTTGCCTGTTGCTACCTCGAGTACTGCCGCACGCGAAGTGCCTTGCTCATCACCTACCTTGTTACGTCCCGTGTAGGTCTCGACATATCCTTCGTCGGTGATCCAGATGGGCATTTCGAGCCGCCGGGAATCTCTGGCCCGCTCGCCGACGGTCATCAACACATACATACCGTCCGACGTGACCTGCATGCCCTGCACAGACTTGTTCTGCCCGGGATAGAACGGTTGGGGTTTCGTCGAGTCAGGTTCGGGTGGCTGGCGGCCCCATGGTTGGTTCTCGAATTCGCCGTCGCGAATGAACTGAAACAGACGGCGTTCCTGCTCGGCCAGGAACTCGCGCTGCTCGGAGCGCTGCTGCTCACGCTGCTGGGGTGGGGTACCGCTACGGATATCAGTCAATTGGCGCAGTCCCGATGTGGTCAGATCGAGCGCCATGAGGTTGCCATCCCGCTGGAAAAATACGGTATTCCCATCGGCCGACCACTTTGGACTCCGCTCGGATCCCGCACCTCTGGTGAGATGCCGGGAGCCACTACTCGACCAGAGGATCAAGTCACCGTCTCGCGAGAAGATTGCCTGCCTGCGATCCGGCGACCACTCCGCCGTGCCGACGAGAATCGTATCGGCGTCGGCGTCGGGGAACCGTTCGAGTTCTCCGCTGCGCGGATTCACTCGGTAGATCGTGGCCGCCGTATCAACGCCGGGCTGCTCCCACCTGAAGTAGACGAAACGGCTGTCGGGTGACCACGTGTGCGCAGTTCCGCCCCGAAAGAAGCTGCCACCAAGCGATTGGGGACTGGAACCCACCAACTCCGGGCCCCGCATGATATTCTGCACCGTGAGCTCGAAGTCCTGAGCGTCAGCCGGCTTCCAGAGCATCGCCAACGCCAGGACGATCGCGAGCACGGTTAGCGACTTGAGTCGAGTCATGATTTGTCTCCCCGCAATTGTGTAATCGGAAGTTTCCGCATTGGGGCGAATGGTGACTGATGGGGCTGGTTGCCGCAAGGGTGCGGTGGCAGGGGCACAGGGGGGGTGAGTTGCAGTGCGGCAGTGTGGTAGGGACGAGGCAGGAGGCATGCGCGGCATCAGCGACATTTCGGTGATCCCCCTTCTGCCGTGGCAGAATAGACACCATAATGCGTGCAGCCAACGTACGACTCCGACGCTGGAGACATAGGTGCTGATGTTACACCGGATACTTACCATCCTCGTTCTCGTTTGGACGGGCTTCTGGGCGTGCGGTCGCGGCGCACCTGAATCGGCGAAGCCGCGAAGTCACGCTGAAGATGCAAATGAGGCGGTTGCCGACCTGCAGTCTGACAGTGGTCGCGCGGCGGCGCTCATTGGTGAATGGGAACTGCGGAGTACTCCGCCTCAGCCTCTGCCGGGCCTGAGCATAACCGTAACGGTTGACTCGGCCTTCGGTACACGGTACTTCGGCCGGCTGACCGAATATTTCGCCGGGAACGTTGGCCAAGATACGGGAGATTATGAGGTTTTTGGCGATTCAATTCGACCGAACGGAGTTGTGACATTCTCCATGCCGACGGTAGACCATGAAATGCTCGGCATTGTGATGAAAGGGAGAATTGCCACCGACACCATTCAGCTCGACTTCTTCGTGCTCGGGCCGGATACTATCAGCAGTGGCCCGCGACAGTGGGCCCTGGTGAGGAATCGCCGAGAAAGCGAAACGTCGCTGCGCGGTTCTAGTGCGAGAGCTGCAAGTCGTAGCCGACAGCCGAGCGTAGCCGGTGGTCGCGGCCCGCGATCTCCAGAATCGTGACCGCGTACGCACTCCTCACACTCGCATCAGAAACCACGATCCGGACCAGTGGCCCCGACATCAACGACCCGGTTACAGCACAGTACAACTCGCTCTCGTTGACCCTGAACGCATACGCCTGACAATCGGAACACGTGGCGGTTACGTCGCCCAACTCCTTCGATGAAGGCGTCTCGATCTTGAAGAGAATTGCTCCATCGCTGTTACTCGGAGTGAGGAGGTCGATCGAAAGTTCACCGGCTGTCGGTCCGTCACATGCTGGTGCCACCAAACCCAACAGAGCGAGTGTTACGAAAGTCCGGAGTCTCATGGGCGCCGCCCCCCTTCTCCAATACCCTGCTCTTCTCCCGGATTGCCCGTCACCGCAGATCGGGCTGCCTTGAGTGCAGCCGCCATTTCTTCGGCAGTCACCAAGCCACCAGTCGCTTCCACCCAACCGAGGAAATCACCCACATCCAACCATGAGTTCCTGTTCCCAAGCAGATCGAGATAGACTATGTCCTGCTCGCTCAACGGAGTTCCCTCACCCACCAGCTGTTTCAAGACGTCACCCACCGTCAACACGGGCGCCAGAACCGCAAGCTCCAACGTGTCCACGATGGACTGAGACCCAGATGAGACTTCTAGGGCGAGTGAGAAACTGCCGGTCTGTTCGGGAAGCCCAGCTACGAGGCCACTGGAGTTCAAGGCCAGGCCGACGGGAAGCGTTCCAGAAGCTAACGCCCATGATATGCCACCGATTCCACCACTTGCCGTCAACTGATGCCGAAAGTCGGTCCCCATGGTTGCGGTCGGGAACGAGTCGTCCGCAACGACGAGTGGAGCCGCGAACCTTCCTTCGAGTGTGAACGGGTGGGTCATCTGCAACACGAGCGTGTCACCTGTAGCGGTTGTATCCGAGCCGTACCAGCCCTCAAAGACATGCCCAACCGAGTCCACGGTTGCCACCAAAGTCACGACCGAATCCGCGGTCAGGAACGTGCCGCTCACAAGATCCAATGGTACGTCCGAATTGACAGTACCCATGCCGGTGCCAGAGTACGTCGCTATCAACTCATACTCTGCCGCGACGTTCGCGACGATTGTGTCGCCAGTTGACGAAGCCGTAAACACATGTGATCGTGGCTGGCCGTTCGACCACGAGACCCATTCGAAGCGACGGCGGCCGGAATCGGCCACCTGCAACGAGTCGATGTCCAACGCATAGTCTGCACCGGACCTCAGGAAATCGTCATAACGGTTGTGCTCGACGCCGTCAAGGCGGAACACGGCGTTCGTGTCTGTCGCGGCAATGAGCGCCGGAGCTTCGAACCCGATGTTCAGCCGCATGGCTCCAAAGGCTTCGATCTGTTGGATCGAATCCAGCTCCACGAACGACATCAGCCCCCGGTTGGAGTGGCTCGAGGGCGTCGTGTTCCTTCCGAACGAACGGTTATTCGTACGCCCCGGAAACGGATCACCGGTGTCGCCGCGGTTGACCCCACGATCAAGATGGTCCTCGCCATCCGCCTGCTCCAACGCCACACCATATGGACGGATCGGCCCGTTCACCGCGTTGCCGCGAATGTCTGCCAAGTAGGAATCAACATGCCAAATCAGCAAGCCTGCCCTGTGTAGCATCGAGTCGGAACCGATGGGTTGCCGGTTCTCCAGCATGAAGAACTCGGTCGTGTTAGGAATCGGCAGAACGTAGGTCGTGTCAGACGTAACGACTGGATTCATCACGAGCGTCGTGTCACGATCGATTCTCACCTCCGTAACCCAACCCAACTGCGCCTTCGACCAGGCGTTCATATGCGCGGGTCGAGTTGCCGTGCGTTGACTCCCGGAGCCCATGAGACCCCAATGCCCGATCCCTGATCCATCGCCACCCACCTCGTAGAGATCCGACAATCCAAACAGATGTCCGGTCTCGTGTGCGACCACGCCCATTGCCTGCGGTTCATCGCTGGTGCAGCCGGCGTCTCCCCCCTGCCCCCCTTGGACGATGTAGTCGTGAAGCCTCACGAACTCGCCTGTGGCGACGGACACATCATTCGTTGGGTAGGGGCCCGCTGAGAATCTGTGTGCCCAAATGCTGTTTTCGGCCTCGGAGTTCACGGCTTGGCATGAGCCATCGACCTTCGGGTGGATCATCACCACAGCATCCACGTAGCCGTCATCATCGCCGCTGTTGGGAATTCCATCTAGACCGTCGTTGTCGAACTGGCCGAAGTCAACACTGTCATCCAACACTGCCGCTGCATCCCGCATCATCGGACCCATCAACACTCCACTCAACCCGTTGTTGTCACCCTCATAGGTCGAGTCAGCACCCGGGACGAACGCCCAGTCAAACACCGTTCCGTACACGTTCACCAAGTCGTTCGACACCTCCCGGTAATAGGTGTGCACACTGTAGGGGGGGGCGAGATCGGTACCGTAGAGCCGAGTTTGAAGAGCCTCACGGGGAACGTTGGACGCGATATCTGCAGAATCCGTGTTGGAAAAAAGGACCAGAAAGACCGGCACGTACACGTCTCCGGTCATGACTCCATTCTCATCATGGGCCGCTTGCGTCCGAAACACTCCTTCAGCGGAATCGCCGCGCAGACGATTTCTGACTTCAGCCACTCGTCGCCCGCGCCTGATCCAGCCGTTGTCGGGGGAGAACTGGAACGCATTCGGGTGCGAGCGCAGGATCTCGTAGAAACCCGGGGGAGGGGTCGCACCATAGCGGCGGCCGAGTTCCTCCACATCGGTCTGCGCGGAGGCAGCGATGGGTGCGAGGACGAGCATCACAAATGATGCAAGTGATGCCCGTGAAACGTTCAATGTTGGACGCATAACTGACGAATATAATCGAGCCATGGCCACAAGCGCGGCAAAAGCGACGGAGCCGCAACACGTGGCTGCGCTCCGCCAGCATGGCTCAGTCCAAAGGGCGCTGCAAAACCAGTGACCGAGTTTCGAGATCGACGCAGACCAAAACATACCCTGGTTGATCCCAGAAGTTGCGTACGCACCTTTGCCATCGTGTCGCATAACATGTTGTAATCTAGTCACTTAGAGGAGCTGCCGTTGGTTCCGCAGGTGCGGTGAAGGACTTGTGCGTTCGTTGATGGACCTGTACTATCGATTAGGGAATATCAATGTAGTGTATCAAGGACTAGACCATGTCATCAGTTGGCCAGAGACAAGTGGACGTTCAGACCATGCAACAGGCTCAGTTGCTGGCAAAGTGCGCAGGGTGGACTGAAGCTCGCGAGGTACAGAGGATGGGGTTGTACCCCTACTTCAAGCCCATCTCCAAGGCCGAAGATACGGTAGTTGTGATCGAGGGTCGGGAACGGGTCATGATGGGCTCCAACAACTACCTCAGCCTGACACATCACCCCAGGGTTCTCGAGGCCGCACGGAATGCTCTCGAGACGTTCGGCTCGGGCTGTACCGGAAGCCGCTTTCTAAACGGAACTCTCGCACTTCACGAAGAACTCGAGAGTCGACTTGCAGAACATTTCGGCAAAGAGTCCGTTCTGGTTTTCTCCACCGGATACCAGGCCAACCTAGGCTTGGTGCAAGGACTCATTGGCAGAGGTGACGTCGTACTCGTCGACAAACTCGACCACGCTTCGATCATTGACGGCGCGAAACTCTCGTACGGGGAAACATCGAGGTTCAATCACGGAGATCTGAGACACCTCGAGCACAAACTGCAGAAGCACTCCGACCGAGCCACGATGATCATTGTGGACGGCGTGTACAGCATGGAAGGTGACATAGCGGACGTGCCGGGGTTGGTCGACCTCGCGCAGAGATATGGTGCGGTGCTCGCCGTCGACGACGCCCACTCAGTAGGCGTGCTCGGCCCCAACGGCGATGGGACGGCAGCGCATTTTGGGATTGCTGACGAGACAGATATCGTTGTGGGAACCTTTTCAAAGTCACTTGCGTCCATTGGTGGGTTCGTAGGAGCCTCGGAGAGCGTTATCCACTATCTGAAACACCACAGCCGTCCATTGATATTTACCGCGTCGCTACCACCGTCAAACACGGCTGGCGTCCTTGCGGCGCTCGATGTGATGATAGCTGAGCCTGAACGACGCGAAATGCTATGGAAAAACACGCGGCGCTTCCAACAAGGGTGCCGGAGCCTGGGCTTTGACATCGGTCCCACCGAGACTCCGATCGTGCCTGTGCTGATTGGGACCTTGCAGAACACCTTTGCTTTCTGGCGGGCACTCTTCGACGCCGGAGTTTTCACGAACCCGGTAGTCCCGCCGGCGGTTCCACCGGACCAGTGCCGTTTGCGAGCGAGTCTGATGGCTACTCACACTACCGAACAGATCGACTTCGCGCTCGAGATATTTGGCACGTTGGGCAAGAAGATGGGGGTGATTTGAGTTCAGATGTGGTCGTGCGGCCGGTTGAATCGGCCGCCGACCACAAGCGGTTCATAGCGTTTCCCTACGCACTTCACCGGGGGGACCCAATGTGGGTCCCTCCGTTGCGTATGGAGGTGCACAAACTGTTGTCGAGGAAGAAGAACCCGTTCTTCCAGCGCAACGATGCCAAGTATTTCCTAGCAACTCGCAGGATGGTCGGACGGGCTGAGATGCGATACCGTCCCTCGCGCCCACCGTTCCGTCCCACCGCACTGCCGACATATCGACACCGTGGCGAGAAGTGGGAGGTACTCGGCCGAATTGCCGCAATCCAAAATTGTGCGCACAACGAGGCACACGAAGACTCGGTTGGGTTCTTTGGGTTCTTCGAATCCGTGGAGGACCATGCGGTAGCGCAGTCTCTGTTCGATACGGCCGGCAGTTGGCTAATCGGGAAAGGTCTAACGACCATGCGAGGCCCGACTTCATTCTCGACAAATGATGAGTGCGGGCTTCTTGTTGACGGCTTCAACACACCGCCGACCGTGATGAACCCGCACAATCCCAGTTACTACATCGACCTGATCGAACACGCCGGTTTCAGCAAAGCGATGGATCTCTACCAGTATCACACCGTCAACCCCAGCCTGCCCGATAAGCTAGTTGCCCGCGTGAAACGGGTGCTAGAACACAGAAACATCACTCTGCGCACCCTCGACATGAAGCATTTCGATGCCGAGATTGAGCGGATCAAGGAGATCTACAACAACGCGTGGGAGAAGAACTGGGGATTCGTCCCCATGTCCGATGATGAGATCGATCACCTGGCGGCGCAACTGAAGCCTGTGGTTGAACCCAAGTTGGTGATGTTCGTAGAGCAAGAGGGCAAGCCGATCGGTTTTGCCGCGGTGCTGCCTGATTTCAATGTTGCACTGAAGAAGAATCCGTCAGGTCGGCTGTTTCCCGGAATCCTCAGAGTCTTACTTGCCGCGAGGAAGATCAAACGAATTAGGATCCTGCTATTGGGCCTGCTGAAGGAATATCGCGGCATCGGCGCTGATGTGGTCATGTATCACTGGATCTGGGAAACAGGGTACCGACTTGGACACCGCTGGGCCGAAGCCGGGTGGATCCTCGAGAACAACATCCCCATGAACAACGCCATTCAACGTCTCGGCTTTGAGCACTACAAGACACTGCGGATTTACGACCGACCACTGTGAGAGTACTTATCACCGGTGCTACCGGGTTTGTCGGATCACACCTAACCAGAACCCTTCTCGAGCGAGGTGACGAAGTCGTCTGCCTCGTAAGAGACGTGGACAGAGCGCAACAGCTGTTGGCGGACGCGACCCCAAAGCTCGTGTGTGGCGACCTGAATGACCGGGAGACTCTTCGATCCGCGTGCCAAGATGCTGACGTCATATACCACTCGGCCGGCCTCACCACCGCGCGTAGTCGCGATGGTTTTTTCGCGGTCAATGCCGATGCCACACAACGCCTCGTTGAAGCCGCGGCCGATTCGGCACCTCGCCTCACCCGGTTTGTCTACATAAGTTCTCAAGCCGCCGCAGGGCCTTCCCAAAAAGGCCAACCAAAGACTGAAAGTGAGACGCCCACAACCGTCAGCAACTACGGTGCAAGCAAGTTGGCGGGCGAAGAAAGAGTACGTGACAGCGGGCTCCCGTGGACGATTGTTCGTCCATGCGCCGTCTATGGCCCAGGAGACCGAGCGTTCCTCACGGTATTCAAGCTAGTGCGGGTCGGCATCATGCCTGTGCTCGGCAGCACGGAGCAAGAACTGTCTATGGTGCACATTGCGGACCTCGTCCGGTCACTCTCTGGTGTGGTGGGTCCAGCCACCGAATCACAGACTTTTTTTGTGAGCCATCCGGAGATAGTCACTGCCAATACGCTCTGCAAACACATCAGTGCTGCGCTTGATCCGAACGCGCCGAAGCAACCGTTGGTGTTTGGACTGCCCGCGCTGGCAACCAAGGCTTTACTCGTGGTCACCCACACCGCAGCCGGATTGGTGGGAAAATCAACGTTCTTGTCTCCTGACAAGGGCAATGAATACCTCGCCGAAGCTTGGGTCTGCTCACCGAAAAAGCTCGAAGAGGCTACAGGGTGGCGCGCGGAGATAGCAGCCGAGGAAGGTGTGCGAGATACAGCCAGGTGGTATCGCGAGAACGGCTGGTTATGAGACCGGTCGATAGACTGGTCGCTGCTTACCTGGCTTTCACCACAATTCTCATCCTGATCAGGTGGGAATTCTCTTCACCTGAGAACTCGTTGTTGCTAGTGATGCATGCGCTGGTAGCCGGTCTGATATTTCTATTCACGAAGGTCGGCGATAAGGACAGCCTGGGCCTTTTTTTACATGACGTCTACCCTCTGTTGCTCCTTCCGACCCTGTACACAGAACTCGGTGTACTGACGATGCAACGTGATTTGAGCGGAACTTTCGACAGGGATGCCGTGATTCAAGGATGGGAGGCAACGGTTTTTGGGGGGCAGCTTTCGTACAATTGGATCCGCAACTCTCCATCAGTGTTCTGGTCCGGGGTCCTGCACCTCGCGTACATGCTCTTTTACCCAATCGTACTTGCCGGACCAGCGCTACTACTGATGCGCCGCAAGGCCTTGAATGCGCGCAATGTGTTGTTCACGACGATTCTCGCCTTTGTTGTGTGCTATGTCGTCTTCGCTCTTTACCCGGTAGCCGGACCAAACTACACGTTCGAGCATCCGACGGGCCCAGTACGCAACGTTTGGAGCGCACGGCTGGTCTATGGTCTACTCGGCACCGGGTCGTCGTTCGGCACCGCGTTTCCATCCTCACACGTCGCCGCGACCATTGCGGCAAATATTGCGCTCTGGCGGGAGTGGCGTACGCTGGCGTTCATCGTTCTCCTGCCCACCGTTCTACTCATAATCGGAACTGTGTATTGCCAGATGCACTACGGACTTGATGCTGCTGCGGGCCTCTGCATCGGAATCGGGACTGGATGGGTTGGGATCTTGGTCGCGCGCAAGCAGGGCCCAGCGACACCGGAATGAACATGGACAGAGACTAGGATCGCCCCGCTCGTTCCAAGATCCGCCGTTTCTTACCTCTCGTTATCATATCAGCCAACACGACTTCTTTCGCCAAACCGGTGACAAAGGTGTAGCCGCGTGCGTCTGCGACAAGCCAGCGTTGCCACTCGAGTTCGTCCAGAGCGTGTTCTGCCTCCGGTGTCGACATTCCCCCTACTCGAGCAAGGATCTCTGTTGGTTCGTTTCCGCCGAGTACCGCAACCACAGCAAGCAGTTCTTGACCGTGTTCGGCGAGCCCGCGAAACCGCACCCGCAATGAGGCCGCTACACTCTGAGGCAAGTCTCCAGGAATGGTCTGATCCAGGGTGCGGGCTTCTGCCGGCCATGCACCGCCTTGCGTATCAACACCGATGTGCATGCCCGCTCGGATTGCGCGGATCAACTCAACTGCCAAAAAGGGGTTGCCCGCCGTATCAGCCAGGACTCTGCGCGTCAGGCGATCGCTGGCCTGTTCGTCGTACTCCGGAAACGCCCAGGCTACGAGCTCAGCGATATCGGATTCCAGAAAGCTGCCCGTTACCAGCAACTCACCGGGAATGTCCCGCCCCAGCCGCTGACAAAGTGAGTCGACGGGCACCGACGGCACCGACAATACAGTGAGGAGCACGCAGATCCGAGCCTCTCCGGCGCGCTGGACGATTGACCCGAGCGCCTCGAGAGCCGGTTGTTCTGCTTTGAAGGCGTCATCGAGGATTAGCAGTACCGGCTTGGCTTCCGCGACGGCTGCGACGGCTTGGCTAAACGGTTCCCCTGCGTCGGAAATTGGCTGGGATGCGCTAGCAGCTGGAAACTTCGCGAAAAGGTCGGGCTCGATTGCACCAAGTGCTGCCAGAACCTGCGGTGCAGCGCCAGCGAGTTCGGGGACATCCAGCCCCCCCTTCAACATCGCCGCCCAGATACCATCTGCGCACTCTCCGTCGAGTGCCCGGGCAAAAGCGACGACCGCACCGTCCAGGCGAGCGCGCGCTGCCAGTTCGTCAGTGATACGGGTCTTTCCTGTGCCCGGGTCACCCCGCAGTACTATCATAGCGGGACTGCCCGTTTGAGATTGCCGCCAGACATCAACACAGTCTGCGAGAACCGTATGCCCACATCCCACCACTGGAATCACGTCGTCAGCGGCCGCCTCCGAAACACGCGCTCCAGGGACCAGTCGCTCGTGTCGAATTCGTTCGGCGAGTTCGGCGGTTGCCCTGCTCGGCTCCAACTCGAGGTCGCGCTCGATCTGATCCCGGAATCGTTCGTACGTTCTCAGCGCGAGCACCCGCCCGCCTTCGAGTGCGTGAGCCCGCATCAATATCTGGACGGCGGGCTCGTGTAGAGGTTCGATCTCCAGGGCCTTCTCGGCGGATTCTCTCCCGGAGGTGAGTTTGCCGTCAGCCAAATTCCGTTCCGCTTTCCCAAGCAGCTGGTCGAGTATCCGCACTCGGAGACCTTCGCGCTCGGCAATCATCCAGTCCTCGAAGGCAGGTGCATCCGGAACGGTGAAACCATCCAGGAAGACACCCGGACTCAGGACGGCCTGGAGGTTGTCGAGGTCAACACTGATCGCTCCGGGAGCGAGCTGAATGTTGTCGCCTTCGGTACGGAGAGCCTCGCCAACAACGCGTCGGATCACTCGCAGAGCTTCATTCAAGGAGTGTCTGGCTTTGGACTCCTCCTTGTCGGGCCACAGCAAACCAACCAAATGATCTCGAGTGCGCGCCCTCGGCGACCGCGCAAGGTATATGAGCAATGCAAGGTGCTTCCGCCAAAGCAACTCCGGTGGCGGATCGGAACCGGCCACACGTACGCGGGGGGCACCCAGTACGTCGAGTTCAATCACGGGATCCGAATGTCGGTGGCCGGGACGGGATCGATGTCAACCTCGGTGCTACTGTGACTCGACGGTCAAAGTGCCCAACATCCCCATTGCCTCTTGTGGGACGGAGTAAAAGTGGTACGTGCCGGGCGGCGCACCAACGAAATCCATCTCGAACGCATCTCCCGCATCCCTGACAAGGCGACCGTTCATCGGCCCTAATTTGCCATCCGCTGGCATCACGGCCTCAATCACCACAACAGCACCCCTGGGAATACGGTCAGCATAGAATGCCACATTGTGCGGGAACCCACTGCGATTCACCCACCGGACCGTATCACCGATCTTGATTGTGAGGTCCGAAGGTTCAAATCGAAACCCGACTTCGACCGAGCCGACCATGTGGACCTCGTGCACAACTCCGGTTCTTTCACCAAGCGCAGTAGCCGCAGCCTGTACTGCCGCAGACGGCTGGGCACTCTGAATCACCAGGTCGTCGTCACCACAAGCCAGGAAGAGAATGAGTATTATCATGCCCGCAAATCGCATCTGCAGAATCCTCCACAGTGGTATGCTCGTGACACCGCATGAAGAATGTACGGAGCGAATGTCGCGATGGAAGGGCGAACCACGAATGTCTTGCGTTTTGTACCGAATCTGTGAACTTGAGAGCGCAAAAAGGCGGTGGTACATGCACATACAAATGAGAATCCTACAGCCATAATACTTACCGATGCCCAACCCTCCTGAATGCAGATCCCTAGGCAAACACTGCCGAGAGGTACGAATCACGATCCGAATCTCAGACGTCACTGATGAAACCCAGACACTTCAGGACGCGTCGGTCACTTGGATCACCGGCCATTCAGAACGAATTACGTACGGAAGAGCATATCTGGAAGACGACGAAATCCGCGTGGACGCCATAGTTCATGTGCCGTGCAAGCACCTCAGGACTCCGGATGGCAACCCAGGCATCAGGCCGGACGGAATGGCGGTGCCCAGCCGCAACGGAACTTCTCCGGAGGTCAGATGCGCAGTACACGGGTTTCGTGGTGCCGTACCTTCCAGTAGTCAGCTAGGCAGCGAAAGCCGAGCCAATGTTCGGTTGAACGATGGTAGGTTTGCGATCTACTACAAGGGAAAACACCGCACCATGGATCTGAGGCTCAAGCGTTCTGCGAAACGCGCTCCGCCAGAGGTGCAGGCAAAGAACCCATGCGCGACCGCCCCCTGCTATACCGGGGACAATACTCGTGGCGCTGCGTGCTGCAGAGACTTCAATCTGGAGCTGGCCTTGCCCAGATCTCAGCCACACAAAGAAGCATTGCTAAGGGCTCGGGCGGCGCCTTACCTGTGCAAAGTGAAGAGAGATGGCGACGACACGATGGAGTGCGAGGTAATCAGCGCGTGCGGGTACCTCAACGACGACGGTATTACCTGCGTCCTCCATGAACGGACGTTGCCCAATGGACAACGAGCCAAACCATCGCTTTGCTATGAGTGGCCCACGCTCGAAGAGGACGAAACCGGGCATGGCGGGTGTAAGCTCCTTTAGGACGGTAAGGTGGTGAGCCATCCGCCTTGGTAGTGTCTGCGGTGATGTTGTGATGTGTTTGCACCGAGAGTGGATTTGGGGGGCGAGCTGATGGAATCCTCGACCATTGCGGAGCTCAAGGCAGCAATTGGCGAGCGATACGATATCGAGGGCCTCCTTGCCGAAGGCGGGATGGGTGCAGTGTACACGGCCAGGAACCGCTCCCTTGGGTCGCGCGTTGCGGTGAAGATTCTCCCGCCCGAAGTCGCCGCAAGCGCTGTGCGGCTGGCGCGTTTCAAACGCGAAGCGGCTCTCGCGGCCAACCTCTCGCATCCTCACATTGTTCCTGTCTTTGAGTATGACGCGTCAGACGGGTTTGCGTACCTGGTCATGCCTCTGGTGGAAGGTGACACTCTCGCAGACCACATCGAAGAAAAGGGTCGGCTCGACTACGACACCGTTCATGAGCTGATCCGCCAGGTTGCGGGGGCGTTGGGATTCGCCCACAGCAGAAACGTTGTCCACCGTGACATCAAACCGGCAAACATCCTGCTGGAGGAAGCAACAGGTCGCTGGCTCCTCACGGATTTCGGTGTAGCTCACGTCACGGACCCAGGAGACACGGAGATTACCCGCACAGGAGTTGTCATAGGCACACCGGCCTACATGACTCCTGAGCAGCGGTGGGGCGGCCCCGTTGACGGACGGTCCGATCTCTATTCTCTGGCCGCTGTTGCATACCAAGCGCTCTGTGGCACCGCAATCGACCGATTGTCGGACGAACTTGCGCGCAGCATGGCGGATATTCAAGAATCCATCAGGCAGGCAGTTCCGAGCCTGAGTCAGGAACGGGCCAGGGCGTTGGCATCGCCTTTATCGACGGTCCGAGAGGAGCGGCCGGATTCCGCGGAAGCATGGCTCAGTGCCCTCGCAGTCGAGAAGAAGCGTTTTCCGGTCGTCCAGTTGATGAGTTTGGCGGCGATGATGATCGTTGCATTCGTCGCCGGGTGGCTTGCCTTTCGTCCGAACGATGGCCCAGTCGTGCCCTCTCTGCCCGCGGTCGCGGTTCTCCCGTTCCAGATCGACGTGCGCGGTGACTCCAACGATCTAGCGACCCTCCTGCCGCAGGCTTTTGACTGGCAGCTGCAATACCTGCCGGATCATCGTGTTCTCGGTGCCGAGGTACGCAACGAGATCGTCAACCGATATGGAGACACTCGCCCCCCTTTGGACACGTTGCTGGCGGTTGCACGACGACATGGGGCGACCCTCACGGTACAAGGTCGAGTCGCTTCCAGCGGGGACGACATCACCATCAGTGTCCTCGTGCACGATGTAGCGGATGGTCGACTGGTCGCGGACGCTGATTCAGCAGGACCGGCTGACAGCCTCGACGCTCTGGTTTCGGGAATCGTCATCAAGGCGTTTGCAGAACGTATGGCACGTGAGGTCGCCGGTTGGTCGAGTTCATTGCCGCGCGGATTGGACGCGATCAACGCTTACGTACAGGGTGACCGAGACTTCAGGCGTGGAGCCTATGAATCGGCAGTCGAGCGGCTCGACGAGGTGATTCAACTCGATTCAACGTTTGCACCTGCGCATTTCAAGAGAATGCTCAGCTTGATGCTGGGTCTCAGACCCACACAGTATTCAACGCACCTCTGGAGCGCCTTCGAGGCGGCGAGTGCATATGGCGAGGGCCTGGATCCAGTCTCCCAACAACTACTCGCAGGCTATGAACTACTCCTTCGCGAAGGAGATGTGCAGGGTGCCGAACAAGCATTGTCGGATATTGTTGAGCGCTACCCTCGTGCGCTCGAGGCTTGGTACCTACTCGGCTACGTTCAGTTCAATCTTCGAGCGATACTCGGTACTTCCTTAGCGGAAGCACGTCGGGCATTCGGGAGAGCCGTGGATCGAGATTCCACATTCGCGTCAGCGCTGTGGCATCTCGCACTCATATCCGTTCTGGAAGACAACGACGATGCGGCACAACACTACCTCGAGCGCTTCCTGGCAGTAGACAGCACTTCTTTGCAGGCACAGATAGCTCAGACGTACGATTCACTGCTCTATCGTGGCACGGGATCCACGGGACGAGTGCTGGGTTCGTTGCATGAACGCTCCACCGGGGTGCTGGAAGTGATGAGTCTGGGGGCGGGAGAGCTGCGACCCCCACCCGGAGTGAGACCAATCGCTCGAGAAGCCTTGAACGCGTTCTGGAGCAACGCTGGGTCGAGAGGAGAGCGACAGATGGCTTTCCGGATGAAAATGGCATATCTACTCGCTCGCGGTCGCTTCGCATCGGCCGACTCGCTGCTGAGGGATGCCGAACAGATGAGAGTACCCCGGGGCGAGCTGGACCGGTGGATCATATTGAGCGCGGTTACGCCGTTGCCAAATCTCGGGGACGACGCCGCTCGAACGGCAGCCGTGACGCGCTTGGAGAATGCCGAAGAAGACCGGCCAGAGGCGCTCTGGCTCGTAGCTCGTTGGCATCTCCAGAATGATCACAACGCGGCAAGACCGTTCGTGGGAGCATTGGCGGAGATGGCCGCGGATACGGCGGGCAGTACGCCTTTGACTCGCAGCCTCTCGATGGACATTCAAGCGCGCCAGCACCTCGCCGAGGGCGACACCGTGCGCGCTCTTTCTTCCTGGGAGTTGGCCACGAACAGGCTCAGCGTCGACCAGCTGATGTTCGGGCTCACGGCATCTCTTTGGCACCTGCGGCTCGATCGTGCGTTAGTCGCCGTTGCATCAGGACAGCCGGAATCCGCACTCCGAATCGCAGGCGCATTTGACCGGATGGCGGCGGTTGTGGATCAAGTTGCCTGGCCCGAAATCATGCGCCTCAAAGCTGAAGCTGCCCGGACCACCAACGACTTCGGGCTCGCCCGGAGAACGTACCAGGAACTGGTTGAGCTTCTCGAGGAAGCCAATGGTGTCGGCTTGGCCCTGAGGGAGCATGCGCAGAGAATGTTGGCCGAGCTGAATGGCGGATCGCCGTAACAGCGTTGCGTTCGGCTGCGAGGCTCGGAGAACGGTGGCGCAGTGCGCGCCGTTTATGGTCTGTGGGTTATCTCCAGTTCTCCAGGCACCGCCGCACCCGAGGCTGTCCTGGCAGGATAAAACGCCCAGCCGAGCAACGTCTCATGCAACGCATCTCGATACGACCGGTCTCTTATTGGCGGATCGACCTCAATTCTCGTCACCTGACCTCGAGCGTTGACCCAGAAGTGAATCGTGAGTTCCACACCCCGCAGCTCTTGCGGAATCGTCACAATCGGATAGGTGATGGATCGCGGTTCCGGTGCGTATACGTAAGGTTGGTTGCCACCGGTCCCGGGGCCAACGTGGCTGCCGGTGCCAGTACCGAGGCCCGTTCCACGCCCTCCACCTGACCCCGGCCCCCTTCCGGGCCCTCCCCCGGTGCCGCGATCGCTACCGAGCGCCGACACCGCTTCAACCATCTCGGTTGGCCGCCGCAGATTCAGCTTCAGTTCCGGTAGGGGAATTTGCCTGACGCTCGGCTGTTCCGGGTTGAACCTGACTTGTTCGGTGGGTGATGGACGAGGCGCGGCGAGAGCCGTCGACACAAATGCAGGCAATTCCACATAGGTTATTCGTTCCGCGCCTCCACCACCACCACCGCCAGCGGGCCCCGAACCGCCGCCCGTACCGAACACCTCCTCAAAGAACCCTGTCTCAGCCCCGACAATGAGAAGAACCAGGAGTCCGT